>DAITPI010000212.1:0-7569 GCA_036833655.1 Anaerolineales bacterium
ACTCGCGACCAAGGGCTTATGAGTCCCCTGCTCTACCACTGAGCTACCTCGGCGTGCGTTTTTTGCCGGAGCGCCGATTATATTACTATGGGAATATGGGTTTGTCAAATGAAATGAACGGTGTGACGGAAGTTTCATGGCCTCGAGCCCGGTGATTCATGCTCCACCTTGATCGCGCAGGGAGCACGCACGGTTATAATGGGATTAGGAGGCTGCGTTATCCACTATGAAGATCCTTGTCCTCATCAACGACTTGATGGAACGCACGGTCATCCAGCAGGTCCTGGCACAAAACGGTCACGAGATCCTCTCGGCGGAGGAGAGTGAGACCGCCCTGCAGTTGCTCCAGGGGGAAGGCATTCGCTTCGTCATCGCGGACCGGGTCACGACGGATATCACGGAAAAGCACTTCATCCAGCGCGTGCGCGACGCCCAACCTCCCTACTATATCTATATCCTGGTCCTGACCGCGAAGGTGGAGGAGACTGATATCACCTCGCCGCGCACCGGGGTGGATGATTATCTGCAGAAGCCGATCGTTCCCATCGAGCTCAAGTCGCGGGTGCACCTGGGGGAGCGCGTCCTGAACCTGAGCGACAGCCTGATCGAGGCAAAAGACACCCTCGACCGGGTTGCCATGTACGACACCTTGACCGGGACACTGAACCAGAAAGCCTTCCTGATCTTCTCACGCGGCGAGCTCGAGCGCGCCCGCCGCGCCCAGTCACCGCTTAGCCTGATCGCCCTGGATATCGACAATTTCAAGGCACTCAACGATAAGTATGGCGAGAATATCGGCAACGATGTGTTGACCGTCATTGCCCAGGCGATCCGCGAGAAGAGCCGGCCCTACGATGGCGTCGGTCGCTACGAAGCCGACTTATTCCTGATCACACTGCCCGGCGTGATCGGGCAGGATGCCGAGAAGATCGCCGCGCGTATTCTGAAGGGCATACTCAACACGAATATCTCCCTGTTGGACGGCAGGGAGATCCAGGTAGGCATCAGCGCCGGGGTCGTTGCTGCGGGGCGCATCACCGCCTCGACGGAGATGGAGACCCTGATCGGGCACGCTACGGAAGCGGTTGCCCATGCAAAGCGCGAGGGCGGCAACCAGTCGCATATGGTGTTTGTTTAGTCCCTATGTCGTAAGTCGAGTACCTCGCGCTCATTGGATATGCACTTGTACTGGCATCTGGCACAAGTGCGGAGTCCAACAGATCTTCACAAGTGTTACTGCCACAAGAAGAGTCCTATTTCCTGGTGGTCTCGATACGGACTACGTCCTACTCGACCGCCGGAATCCTTATAGCATGAACTGCAGCACAAACAGTGCAATCATCCCGACAATGATCGTAATCAGCGTGTTCTTGGTGAACCACGCCACAGCGATCGCCACCAGACCCGCCAGCAGGCGGGTATTTTCGAGCGACAGGTGCAAGGTCCCCTCGTGCAGGAACAACTCGGGAAAGATGATCGCCGAGAAGACCGCTGGCGGCACGTAGTGCAGCGCCTTACGCAGGGCCTCTGGCACTTCGAGCTTGCCAAACAGGTAGATGAACGAGAAGCGCATCCCGAACGTGATCAGTCCCCCGAGTAGCATTACAAGCCAGATACTCATGGCGCTACATCCTCCATTTGAGGGTCACTTCCCGCAGGTACACGGACCTGCCTCCCCTCTAAAAACGTCCCGACCAGAATTCCCACCAGTGCTGCCAGGATCAAGCCAAGCTGATAGGGCAGTGAGAAAGCGACCAGAGCCACAATCCCGGCGGAGAGAGCCGCGGCAATAGCTGGCCGGTTCTTGAGGACGGGGACGACCATTGCAATGAAGGTCAGGGGCGCGGCAAAATCCAGCGACCACGATTCCGGGATCGCAGCGCCAAGGAGGATTCCCAGCGCTGTGCTCACCTGCCAGTCCAGCCAGAGCGCCAGTCCCGCGCCCAGCCAGAACCAGTGAGCATCTCGGGACATCCCATGTTCTTCATAATGCAGGACGGTCGGGGCATAAGCTTCATCCGTAAGGAGATAGCTGAGGAGTACCTTCCAGCGTGCGGAGAGGGCGGCAGCGTAGGGAGCAAGCGAGGCGGAGTAGAGCATATGCCGCAGATTCATGACCGCGATCGTCAGCACGATCACAAATCCAGGCGCGGCTTCATGTACGAGCTGGACCGTAATGAACTGCGCCGACCCGGCAAAGACAATGGACGACATCATCTGGGCTGCTGCCGCAGATAGACCGGCATTGATCGCCAGAGCTCCGTAGATCAAGCCAAACGGAAAGCCCCCGATCATGAGCGGGATCTCCGCCCGAACGCCAGCCCAGAATTGCTTACTCCGTTCGTTCATGGGGTTGAATGGAACAACACTTTGATTCTTGGGGATTAAAAACCCGCCCTACCGATATTTGCTGCCACACGCTGCCCACTTTCGACCGCCCCTTCCATGAAGCCTTGAACAGGTGTGGCATGCTCACCCGCAAAGTACAGGCGCCCTGCAGGCTCGAACAGCGTCGCCCAGTGGGCAGTCACTTCTCCCGGCGCGAACGCAGCATACGAGGCGCGGGTATACGGCTCGTTGGGCCAGGCAACGGTCGCCGCGTGCTCGATCAGGTCCGACGAGCCAGGGAAGATCTTCTCGATCTCACCCACAGCGCAGCGGATCCGTTCCCCATCAGATAATGCCGCGAGCCTGGCGCCCGCTTCACCGCCGGTATATGCCGTAAGGATGCCGTGCTCGTCCTCCACATGGCTGGTGGCGTGCCAGGTGTAGACGATGGGCGCATCGGTGGAGAGCCGCCCATTCCAGCCACATGCATCCCAGAACCGCTTGCGATATTCGATCAGCACTTTGGTCACGGCACCATACGACAACTCATGCACCATCCTGTGATGTGCAGCAGGCAGCGGCGGGTTGAATTCGATCCGGCGCGCGGTCGTGAGCGGAATCGCCAGAACGGCGTAGTCAGAAGACAGGGTGACATACGAATCCGCCTGCTGATACGTGACCAGCACTTCCTCCGGCAGGCAGCGGATGGAGATGACAGGCGCGTTCAGGCGCACATCGGGCAGTGCCTTCGCCAACGCCCGGGGTATCAGATCATTGCCACCGACCACGCGATAGTTGGTGTTACGCTTCAGCGTGAGGTAATACATGGCAGCATTGCGCGCCAGGTCCAGCAGGGAATGACGCTCGGGCTCGCAGGTGTACTCCGAGCGAATGTGCTGGAGGAAGTCTCGCTTCGCCAGAGGATGGGCGTCGAGCGACCGGACCCAGTCCGCGGTGGACTGCCGGTCGAGGCGCTCCGCGTCACGCGCCACCTGGGGTCGGTGCGGATCCGAGACACGGCCCCCCAACTCTGAAAGCGCCAGCCAGATCTTCTCCACCTCCTCGTTCAGGTTCACGCCCCACAGGCTCGCGTCAGACATGGGTCCGGTTTTGCCGTCAAAGGACGCCCAGTCCCGGTCCTGACCCTGCCAGCTGCACACGCGTCCTAGAGCCAAATTGAACCATCTGGCAAATGCCAGCAGGCGCGTATGGCTCTCTTCGATAAATTCCCCGCCGCCTTCGGCTACCAGGCCGTTCGAGAAACTGCGCAGACTGTAAACGCGCCCGCCTACACGATCGCGCGCCTCGAGCACGGTGACCTTCCAGCCCAGGCGGTGAAGATCGTACGCGGCAGAAAGCCCGGCGAGACCTGCGCCGATCACGATAACAGTTCGGTTGTTTGAATCCATAGAACGTGAGTGCTCCCAGGGACTTGGTCTGGTAGAGAGAGTTTTGCTGAAGGCATATTTTATCCTATCGAGGGGAGAGACGTGGGCTGGTATATAATGGGGAAGGATCAAGCATCGTTCTGCATTTCCGTTCCACAGCTGTCCACCGGGTCCTTATCCCTTGCTGAGGACGAGGAACGAACACTTAATGGTGATGCTTTCTGAACTTCTGCGTTTTCAAATCACCGACGCCGAGGGGACCAGCGCCAGACTCATCGACCTGACCATTGGAAAACTGGAAACCGAGTACCCACCCGTCACGCACCTGATCTATCGTCAGGCCCAGGACCAGGAGGGCGCTTTGCCGTGGAAGGCGGTCAAAGAGATCGACCGGTCCAATCGCCAGATCAGGGTGCGAGACTATAAGAAGACAAAGTCACTTGACACCCTGGGGAAGGCTGTGCGGCTGCGACGCGATGTGCTCGACGCACTCATCCTCGATCTCCAAAACCAGCGCGCCACCCGCGCCAACGATCTCTGGTTAACCGAGGAGGCTGGCGGATTACGTTTAGCCGCTGCCGATACGAGTGCCCGTGCGCTTCTCCGTCGTCTGGCGCGAGGCATCTATCATGGCATAGACCGCAGCGCCCTGTACGATTGGAAATACATGGAATTCCTGCGCGGCGACCCGCAGGCTGTGCGGGTGGGCGCCGGTTATCATGGTCGCATTGTCCATCTGCCGCCCGGCGAGATCGCCTTCCTGGCAGGGGCGATACCCTATCTCCACGCCGCGGAACTGTTGGAATTGCTCCCGGAGCAATTGGCTGCAGATACTCTGGAGCTGATGGCGCCGGAACGCCAGCTGCAAGTGTTCGAAGAATTGGAGGAGAAGCGCGCCCTGCAAGTCTTGAAAGATATGGCGCCAGACGTCGCTGCAGATATTGTCGGGCGCATGCACACGGAACTTGCGCGGCGCTATCTCAACCGGCTGCCGCGAGAAGCGGGCGAGCTCATTGTCGATTTACTGCAATATCCTGAGAACACCGTGGGCGGAATCATGGCAAACGATGTGGTGACGGTATTTTCAAACCTGAAGGTGGGCAAAGCACGCCAGGTGCTGCGTGAAAAATTGAAGGAACCTGACTTTGTTTACTTTGTCTACGCGATCGAAGAGAAGCCGCCCCACAAGCTGCGCGGGGTGGTTACGTTGCGCCAATTCCTGATCGCAGAGGATGATCAGACGGTAGAGGAGATCATGAATCCCTACCTGATCGCGCTTTCCCCGCTGGAGCCCGCGGTAAAGGCAGCCTACCGGCTATTGAACAGCCAGCTGGCGGCATTGCCCGTCCTGGGGAACGAGGGCCAACTGCTCGGCACAGTCACGATCGACGCCGCGGTGGCACAGGTAGCGCCCCGTAGCTGGCGTGCCCAGGCACCAAAGGTTTTTTCGTGAGCCGGAACCAGAAGAGCACCCCGCAGGGACTCGAACCGGTCGAAGACCTGGATGTTTCCAGCTTACCGGGTCATCCACGCAGCCTGCAACCAGCCGTGCAATTGAATATTCGCGGTCGCAGCGTCAGCCTGCGGAGGTTCCGTCGCCCACCGACAGGTCTGCTGCGCTGGTTATTGATTCTGGGACCGGGACTGATTGCCAGCTCCGCAGGGAACGACGCGGGAGGGATCGCCACCTATAGCTCTGCCGGAGCAAGATTCGGTTATGACTTGATCTGGGTCATGGTGATCATCACGGTCTCTCTGGCTGTCGTTCAGGAGATGTGCGCCCGGCTTGGCGCTGCCACCGGGCGTGGGCTGCTGGATTTGATCCGGGAACGTTTCGGGATCGGCTGGTCATTGCTGGCGATGACAATCTTGTTCATTGCGAACAGCGGTATTGTCGTCAGTGAGTTCCTGGGCATTGGAGCAGCCGCCGATTTGTTTGGGCTGCCCAAATGGCTGGTGGTTCCGGCAGCAGCCATCCTGCTCTGGTATCTTGTGATCTTTGGATCGTATGCCTGGGTCGAGAAGGCCTTCCTGGGGATGACCCTGGTGTTTTTTGCCTATCCTGTGGCAGCAATTCTTGCCCACCCCGATTGGGGAGAGGTGGCGCGCGGAACCTTCCTGCCTGTCATCCGCACCGATCAGCAATACGTTTTCCTGCTGGTGGGCTTGATGGGAACCACGATCACGCCCTTTATGCAGCTTTTTCAGCAAAGCTCGACGGTGGAGCGCGGCGTTGCCCGGCGTCACTACGGGCCCGAGCGAGCGGATGCGTATGTCGGCGCAGTCTTCTCGAACTTGATCTCCATTACCATGATCATTGCTACAGCTGCCACACTGCACAAGGCAGGTCAAACCCACATTGAATCTGCCGCCGATGCCGCTCGCGCCCTCGAACCGGTCGCCGGCGAGGCAGCCACGATCCTCTTCGCAGTCGGATTGCTTGGTGCCTCCCTGTTAGCCGGTGCCGTGCTGCCCCTGGCGACCGCCTATGCAGTGAGCGAGGTGTTCGGCATGCCCAAAGGCGTCAACCTGGATTTCCGCCGGGCACCCATCTTTTTCGGATTTTTCACGGGACTCATTCTCGTCGGTGCCGGTCTGTCATTGGTCCCAAGCCTGCCAGTGATTCAATGGTTGGTCACCGTCCAGGTGCTCAACGGGGTGCTGTTGCCCGTCATGCTGGTCTTCATCCTGCGCTTGAGCAATGACGAACAACTGATGGGCACGCTCAAAAACACGCGAACCTACAACATCCTGGGCTGGGGGACATTTGCCCTGGTCACCACCGCCGTTGTGATCATGCTGGGCGGTCAGGTCCTGAGCTGGCTGGGTGTGCTCCCTTAGCTCAAGGAACAGCCAGCCCCTCGCTCCTCCGCAGGAACTCACGAATGGAGATCGATGCTGCGGCGCCTTCACCGACAGCAGAGGCGACTTGTTTGGTGCTGCCATGGCGGACATCACCTGCTGCAAATATTCCAGAGATACTGGTCTCGAAGGGAAGAGGTTCCGTACCCACGCTGCCTCGCGCGTGAAGGATATCGTGACCGGTCATCACGAAGCCGTACTGGTCGAGCTCGGCATGATCCTTGAGGAACGATGTGTTCGGCAGTTGTCCGATGAAAATGAACGCTGCCGCGGGATGGAGCTCTTCGGTAGCGCCGGTCTCCGTGTTACAGATCTTCAAGGTTTTCAATTTGGAGTTCTCTCCCTCGATCGCCTCCACCACCGTGTGATATCTCACCTCCACGCGTGAGCCCGGCTCATTGACCTTGTCCAGGGCGAAGCGGCTGGCAGTGAGTCGATCGCCGCGCACGAGGAGAATTACCTTCTCGGCAAAGTTCGTGAGGTGCAAGCCTTCCTCCACTGCAGAGTTTCCGCCGCCGACCACAACGATTTCTTTCGCCCCCTTGTAGAAAGGACCGTCACACGTCGCGCAAAAATGGATGCCCGCGCCAATGTAGTCATCCTCGCCGGGGATATCCAGTCGACGGTAGGAGGCGCCCGTGGCAACCAGAACGGCGCGGGAATGATAGTGCCGGCCGTCGGAGGTGTAGGCCTCGTGGTAGCCTTCCTCCATCTCGAGCCGCTCCACATCCACAGCCTGCAGGATCTCCACACCGAAGCGCCGCGCCTGCTGGGTCACGCGCTCGGAGAACTCCTGCCCACTGATGCCCTCCGGGAAGCCGGGGAAGTTATCGAGCCCGACCGTGATCCCTGCCTGTCCGCCCAACCCGCTGCGTTCAATGACGAGCGTCTCGATTCCCTCGCGTGCCGCGTAAATGGCCGCGGTCAGACCGCACGGACCGCCACCGATAACGATCAGGTCATAGACAGCCATCCGCGACGAGGTTTGAAG
>DAITPI010000213.1:0-7547 GCA_036833655.1 Anaerolineales bacterium
TTGGGTCTGTGATTATTTCAGCGGGTGATTGAGCATGAGCCAGTAGACGCCCAGCTTACTCATGGCTTCCATGAATGCATCGAATTGAACGGGCTTGACCACATAGCTGTTGGCGCCCAGGTTGTAGGCGGCTTGCATATCGGGATCCTCCGCAGAGGATGTCACAACGACGACCGGGATCGTACGCAGGCGCTTGTCCTCTTTCATAATGCGCAGGACCTCCAGGCCATTCACCTTCGGCAGCTTCAGGTCGAGCAGGACCACCTTTGGCGACCGGTCTGTGCGCCGGCCCTCATATTTACCACGCCCGAGCAGAAAGTCCAGTGCCTCTGCGCCATCTTCTACGTGGACCAGCTGGTTGGCAAGATTATGCCTTTTCAAGGCACGGATCGTCAGCTCTGCATCCCGCGCGTTATCTTCCACAAGCAGTACTTCCACGATGTCTTTGTGATTCATGAAAGATTCTCTTTTCTGGGCAGGGCAAAATAAAAGGTTGCGCCCTTGCCCTCTTCCCCTTCTGCCCAGACGCGGCCGCCATGCCGGCGGATGATTCGCTGGACGATCGCCAGCCCCACGCCGGTTCCCTCGAATTCACTTTCCCCGTGCAGGCGCTGAAAGACACCGAACAGCTTATCGGCATATTCCATATCGAAGCCGGCACCCGTATCGCGCACATAATAAATGTTCTCGTCCCGGGTTTGTTTGCCGCCCACCTCGATGAGGGCCCGCTCTTTCTTGGAAGTGAACTTGATCGCGTTGGAAAGCAGGTTCGCCCAGACCTGGTGCATGAGCGAAAGATCGCCCTTCGTCCCGGGCAGCTTCCCTACCTGGAACTCGATGCGGCCTCGCTCCGGTTCTTTCGCCAGCTCCTCGAAGACGGAGACAGCCAGAGCCCTCATGTCAATTTTGGAGGTGAACATTTCCTTGCGTCCCAGGCGGGAAAACGCCAGCAGGTCGTCGATCAGCTGTCCCATGCGCCGCGCCTCAGCGCTGATCACGCCGCAGATGCGCCGACCCTCCGCGTCGAATTTCTCCTCATAGTCCTCCACCAGGATGCGCGTATAACCGTCAATGGCGCGCAGGGGCGCCCGGAGGTCATGCGAAACGGAATAGGAAAAGGCTTCCAGCTCCTTATTGGCTGCCTGCAACTGCTCAGCCTTCTTTTCCAGGTCCGCGTTGAGCTGCCGGATCGCCTGTTCCGTCCGTTTGCGCCCTGTGATGTCGTGCGAGATCCCGAAGATACCAATGATCTCTCCCTCCGCATTCCGCAGAGGTACTTTCGTGCTGGAAACCCACATTTCTTTACCATCCGGCCAGACCACCCATTCTTCCAGGTCGATGATCGGTTTGCCTGAGCGCATGACTTCCCGTTCCTCGCCAAAGGATCTCGCCGCATGGGGGAAGAAATCGAAATCGGTCTTGCCGACTGCTTCGGCCGGGTCGTTCAGCCCGAGCAAGCTCGCCTGGGAGCGACTATTGCGGATGAAGCGGCTCTGGGTATCTTTAAAGTAGATCTGCTCCGGCATATGGTCCATGAGCGCCTGGAGCAGTGCATTCGCCTCCGAAAGCGCCGTCGTGCGCTCCTGCACTTTGACCTCGAGCTCAGCGTGCGCCGCCTGTAGTGCCTGCTCGATCCGCTTGCGTTCCGTGATATCCTGGAAGATCCCCTGAACTTTTACCACTTTGTCCTTTTCGAGGATCGGCAGCCCCATCGTTCGGACCCATTTGTGATTGCCCCTGGCAGTGATCATCTCCAGCTCGAGATCGTAGGGTTTGGCAAGCTCGACTGCCTCGCGAACTGCCCATTCCACTCTCTGTCTTGACTCGCCGTTGTAGAAACTGAGCCCGATCTCAACATTTGTCTCCTGGTCAGGGTCGAGATCATGGATCTTGGCAACCTCGTCTGTCCAGGTTCCTCGGCCTGTCTCGGGGTCGAATTCCCAGCCGCCGACCTTTGCCATTTCACTGGTGAGATGCAGCAACTGGTCTTTGAGCTGAAGCGCCTGCTCTGCCTGCTTCCGCTCGGTAATATCCCTGCCATAGAGATTAACATCCCGCGCATGCGGGATGGGTACGATCATGATTGAGTATGTTATTGCTCCACACTCAACATCGACTGTGTTCCGTTCGCCCGTACTTGTCAGCTCCTGGATCAGCGCCACCCAGTCAGGGGGAAAATAATCTCCGATAGCTGTGCCCCAGTGCTGAAGCAGGAGGGTGCTAGCGGGATTGGCATACACCAGCCTGCCTTCGGGTGTTGCGCGCAGGACCGGGTTGGGGTTTTCAGCAGGGAAGCGCGCCAGGCTGAGACGCTCCTCTTCCATTTGTTTGCGCCTCGTGATATCGCGGTTGACGCTGACGTAACCAGTAATCGTACCATCTGCTTGACGGATCGTTACCGTCCGCGCCTCAATGGCGATCCGGGAACCGTCCTTGCGGACCTGGATCACCTCCGCGGAAAACTCGCCGGTTTTGTTGACATCCTCAATCGTTCCCGACCGTGTCTTGTTCGAGAACTCGGTTTTGAGGATCTCACTTGCGGTTTGCCCGATGACTTCAGCTGCCTGCCAGCCATAGATTCGCTCGGCGGCAGGATTCCAGGAGTTGATGACGAAGTTCTCATCCGTGGCAATGACCGCGTCATGGACTTGCGCCAGCAGATGCGCCTGGTGCCTCATCTTCTCCTCTGCCCGTTTGTATTCGGTCACGTCCTGGACCGCGCCATATAGACTGACGACGCGCCCCTGCTCGGCGTCCCAGACCGGGTTCGCAAAATCGCGCAGCCAGCGCACCTCGCCGCGTTTCGTGATCACGCGCATCTCCTCCGAGCTGTTCTTCCCGGAGAGGAACGTTTGCATATGGCGTGCCAGGATAGGAACATCTTCGGGGCAAACGAGGCTTTGCCAGAAGCCGGGCGCCTGCGCTTCCGGCAATGTGTAACCGGTGATCCGCGCAAATGAGTCCGTGATCCATTCCGGAACGATGTTGCCATCCGCTTCCACCCGGTCCTTGTAGGCATAGTCGCTGGTGAGCTCGGATACGATACGATAGCGCTCCTCGGATTCCTGCAGCTCTTTCTCTGCGCGCTTGCGTTCCGAGATATCCTGCGCGGTCGCGACACGGTACAGGATTTCTCCATTGTCTCCCAGCACGCTGACAAGGTCCGTCTGGACGGGAAAGGCGGAGCCATCCTTGCGGACCATGTGGGCCTCAAAGCGACAATGACCGATCTGGTCCGCCTTCTGGACATTGCGGCGGACCGGCTCATGGTCCGCGGGCGCAAACAGGCTCAAGATGGCAACCCCGACTACATCATCTACCTGACGTTTGTGCAGGCTCGCGAAGGCGGGATTACACACCACGATCCGGTTGGAGTGCGGATCGCCAATCGCGATGCCGTGCGCGCAGCCCTCAAAGGCGTCTGCCCAGAGCCGCCTTTCTTCCTCCGTTCGTTTGCGCTCGCTCACATCGCGTGCCACCCCATACATCTCCAGGTGGCCATTCTGCAGGTTGACCACAAAGCGGGTTGTCATCTCAACCCAGACCGTTGTGCCATCTTTCCTGAGCTGCTCCACCTCATCGGCATATGTTCTTTGATCTCCTTCTCGAAATTCCAGGATACGATCCGGTAAGACTTTCTCGAAATAACGGTCTGAGTCTGTGGTCGGAAACGTCGCCAGATCGCTCGTAAGGACTTCCTGGGCAGTGAAGCCTGTCAATCGCTGGATCGAGGGGCTGATATAGCGGAAACGGGATGTATCCAGATCGAGCACCCAGATGACATCTGTGATGTTTTCCGCCAGTAGCTCATAGCCTTCTTCGCTTTGCTGTAGCCGGCGGGTAAAGCGCTGGATCAGCCAGTAAAGCAACAGTGCCGTAACGATCACATAGCCCCAGCCTTTGTACGTGCTGATCGTTGCCAGCATATTCTCATTGGCAGCGATCCTGGTTGCCAGCCGATCAGAGAACAGGATCCATAGCCCTCCAAGCAACAGGTACAGTCCGGCGATCTGGCGGGCGCCCCAGTCCAATCGGCTGGCGACAGGAGGGAGGGGGTGTTTGTTCATGGATGCCTCATATGCGGAATAAGCGAAAATCTACCATATAATGCTGATTAGAGAATATACAGAACGGCAAGGAAAAAAAGCGAGAAATGAACTCTCAAAGCATTTTCCTGTCCCCAAAATTATATGCACATGGGGGGATTCCCTACCTTACAACTCTGGAAACTCTTTGCCATGTAACTGGGATCCCAGCTTGACAAATGTTGAAAATTAGCGGTCCTGATTGGCAAAATTCATATCTCTCCACTGGTGGCCGCGAACAGGAAGGGTGCAGCCCGCATGGTCTGCAGAGCGCCCGAAAATCATGAAACAGTTCATGCTCGAAAAAAAGTTAGGTTCCTGGGAAAGCCATGAGTTTCCCGATCCCCCTCTTGCAAAACAGATAATTCTGTGTACAATATGGATGCTCCGATCAGGGTGCCCCCCTCACTCTGACGGAGCATTTTTATTTCCTTCGCCCATTAAGCTCACGCTCCCAGCCTTAAATAAAAAAATCCCCTCGATTTCTGGATTGCCTTTTTCTGAACTAGAAATAACCCTGGTTATACAAGCCGATAAATAGCCAGACCGGAATGCATGAAAGCAGGAAAAGTCCCGAGAGGAGACCGCCCCCGGTAAAACTGCTCCAAGTCAGGTAGGCGAGCAAAATCAGGATCGAGCCTCTCCAAAACATTTCAAATGTTTGCATGAGTCCAATTTACAATGAAAACGGCAAAAAGAAAATGGGGATTCTCCCTAAAAGGGTAGATAGGGAAAACAAGACCTTTGTGGAATACTGTCCTTCCGAGGATGATCGCGTTTACCCGGGCGCACTGGATCTTCTCAAAGTCGAAAACGAGTCCGCGAATTGACACTTATTTTCGCCAAGACCTGTTAGATTCGTGCCTGTTCGCGAAAATTCGCGGAGCAAACTACCTTCTCAAGATTTTCAGCAGGCCGTGTCCAGCCGGACATGACCGGTAGATGTGTTTCAAGAGCGCCTGTCCATCTGGCCAGGTGCAAACTCTCCCAGTGATGGGGGAGTTTTTTCCCCCGACAGGCTAAACTGGAGGCGTATGAAACCAATCACGGGAGGTTCGGTGAACCATTCTGCCATTAGCGTCCAGAATTTGCACAAATCCTTTGGAGAGAATCAAGCTGTGCGCGGGGTTAGCTTTGATGTGGAACCGGGCGAGATCTTCAGCCTGCTTGGCCCCAATGGCGCCGGAAAGACGACGACCATTTCCATGCTCTCGTGTTTATTGCGCCCGGATGAGGGTGATGCGCTGATCATGGGTCATTCCATCCGCACCGAGGCGATGGGCGTGAAATCTGTGCTGGGCGTGGTGCCTCAGGAGATCGCCCTGTACGAAGATCTAACTGCACGCGAAAACCTGACGTTCTGGGGAAAGATGTACGGTCTGCGCGGCTCGCCTCTCAAGTCGCGCGTGAACGAAGTGCTAGAGGTGATCGGTCTCACCGAGCGAGCCAATGAGCGGGTCGGCAAATACTCCGGGGGGATGAAACGCCGGGTCAACATCGGTGTGGCCCTGTTGCACAAGCCAAAAGTAGTTTATATGGACGAACCGACTGTGGGCATTGATCCCCAGTCCCGGCGTAATATTCTGGATAGCGTCGTGGCCTTGAAGAACCAGGGTATGACGGTCCTGTACACGACCCACTATATGGAGGAAGCCCAGGAGCTCTCGGATCATATTGCCATCATGGATCACGGCCAGCTGATTGCCTGTGGCACGCATGAGCAACTGGTCAAGCTCGTCGGGCAGCAGACGCGCATCGACCTTACGGTGAGCGTCGAGGCGAGCAAGGTCCTGGATCCATGGCGCAGCGTCGAGGGTGTGGAGCAAGCGCGTGCGGAGGAGGGGCGGATCAGTGTCCTGGCGGATGACTCCAACCGGGTGTTGCCCCGCCTGTTCGACGCTGCCTCCAATGCCGGGGCGCGGATCACATCGGTCGATATTCAGGAGCCCAACCTCGAGACGGTGTTCTTGCATCTGACCGGTCGCGCCCTGCGCGATTGAGGAGCAGCCATGAAAGCGCTCGACATTGCCCTGAAGGACCTGACCCGTTCCTTCCGCAGTATGTTCGCGGTGATCTTCATGTTCGGCGTGCCGCTGCTGGTGACCGGCATGTTCTACATGATGTTCGGCAATGTCGCGGAGAAGGGTGGCTTCGACCTGCCCCGGACGGAGGTCATCATTGCGAACATGGATGAGGGCGGTCCCAGGTTCCAGGTGAATCCAAAAAACATTCCTGGTGGGCGCAGGGCAGATACGATGGGCGACCTCATCGTCAGCATTCTCCAGAGCGACGAGATGGCTGAGCTGATCGAGGTTACTCGCGCAGTTGACTCCGAAGCGGCGCGCCATGCGGTCGACAGCCAGCAAGCCCAGGTCGCCATCATTATCCCTCCGGACTTTTCCGAACAATTCGCCGACGTGCAGAACGGAAAGGCTGTGATCGAGTTTTATCAGGATCCTACACTGACCATCGGGCCAGCCATCATGCGCTCGATCCTCAACCGCTTCCTCGACAGCCTGGCGGGGGTCCAGATCGCTGTACGGGTCTTTATGTACGAGGCGGATCGCTCCCAGTATGCGTTGATCGGGCAGCTGGTTCAGGGCTATCTGGATACATCGCTGGTGTTGAGCGACGACCCCGCCGGTGAGCTCCTGGACGTCCGCTCCCCGCAAGGCACTCCCGGAGAACAGGCAGAGCAAAAACAGGATCCTCTCCTGGCGATCATTGGTCCGCTCATGGGCGGGATGATGGTCTTCTACGCGTTCTACACTGGCACCTCCACAGCCCAGAGTATCCTCAGAGAGGAAGAGGAGCGGACTTTGCCGCGACTGTTCACCACGCCGACACGTGAGGCGACGATCCTGACCGGTAAGCTGCTATCGGTGTTCCTGACCGTGTTCGCCCAGGTTGTCGTGCTGTTGATCGCGGCACGTCTAATTTTTGGCATCCAATGGGGCGAATTTATCCCGGTTGCGCTTACCGCGCTGGGAATCATCCTGAGCGCTGCCTCGTTTGGTATCTTCGTCAATTCTTTCCTCAAGGACACCAGGCAATCCGGCGTGCTGTTCGGCGGTGTGCTGACTGTCACGGGCATGGTTGGGATGATCCCTATTTTCGGGATGAGCTCGCCCGGTGGGGCACGCCTCGGAGAAACGGTCTCGCTCCTCGTACCGCAGGGCTGGGCGATTCGCGGCTTGATACAGTCGATGCACGGCGAGCAGATCGGTGCTGTCGTTGTTACGCTCCTTGCAATGCTTGGGTGGAGCGCTGCCTTCTTCCTTGTCGGCGTGCTGCGTTTCAACAGGCGTTACACGTGATCGCCGATGTCCGGACATTTGGAAACACTATGATCCGTATCCTCGATATCACCCGCAAAGACTTGCTGCAGCTCTCGCGCGATTTCAAGACGTTTATGTTTCTGCTGCTCATGCCAATCATTTTTACCCTGCTGCTAGGTTATAC
>DAITPI010000214.1:0-2557 GCA_036833655.1 Anaerolineales bacterium
AAACGGATCAGATCTACAGGATTGAAGCTTGAAACGTCGGCCAGCATCGCACCCTCCACGGCGTCCAGCTCGTCTTCGAGTGCCTCAATCGCCAGAAACTTTTGATCCACCACGTGATCCAGGATGACGTGCATCAAGAAGGACGGTCCGTGCCGGGCATTCTCGATGTTCGTCTCCACGATGTGCTCAAGACCATCCAAAAGCCGACGATTTTCGGAATTGCGCTGGCTGACGGTAACTAGAAAGTTTGCGCCGATAAACAGATCGATCTCGCCTATCGAAAGTTTTCCACCTGAATAATCAAAGCAGTTGAAGAGAATAAAGGCACTTCGAGGATAGTCCACAATCTTGGGAATTTCGTTTTCGTCAAAACAATCCTCGATGGAAAGCGGATGGAGACCCAGAGGTTCGATAAGGTTCGAGAGTTCCTCTTTGGTTGTCTGGTAGTAATGCAGCCAGACAGCCCCTCCATCTTTTGCCGCAGCCAGAGCCTGTTCAACGGTTACAAACTGCGAGAGTTTTCCTGTTGTAGAGATATGATAAAACAATGACTCGGACATACTTGCCTCCGTCGACTCGAAAAGACACCTGCTCAATAAAATTTAACCTCAATGATTGCTCGGCAATCCGACTGACCTTCGCCTGCAAGCCAACCAAATAGGCGATGAGGTAGCCCTGATGATTTGCCATAGCTTCTCCCTTGCCGCCACTGATCGGCAGCAACCACAAGCGCCCCATCTGCTTCCCTGCAAAAGTATAAGACAAAAATCGCCTTTAGCATATATTGCTAAAGGCGAAGGGCGGCGAATTTCCAGTGTCGTAAACACTCGTGAGTGTGGTGTTCAAAGCTATGCTCAGCCTGTCTAGCAGGATTTTGATCCGACTGACATGCAGGCATGCACAACTGCACCGCAAGGATTGATCTCCACCCCTGTCGTTCGGCTTGAAAATGAGCGAGCCTGTGGGTTTGTGAAGGTCTGACAGCAGACAATCACCTGATCATCGACCCGCCAACATGATTACTCTGGACCCGCATACCCGGAGCCTGGTGGTAGATGGTACGGTGAACGCACTTGGGTGCCGAGGCTTTAATAGGACTTTCATGATGTGGTTTATGCTATAATGACGCGGAGCTGGGGTCACCTTCGGCCCCACGAGCTGCCACGATATCTCACTGTCCCACAAATCCATATATCGCCATCCATGGACGACGAACCATCCAGAAGCAAATGTCTCATTTGGTCTGTGGCTCAAGAAGCGACGTCGGGCGCTCGCTTTCACGCGCGAAGAGCTCACCTGGAGAATTGGCAGTTCTACCTCTGCCTGCGCACGATCAAATCGAATAAACGCCGGTACTCCAGGCCATGGACGAGGTAACAGAAAATACAAATGCTTCCCACAACGGAACCCCAGCCAAGCCCATTGAGCAAATTCCAACCCATTACAACTAAAATCTCCCCCATTCCGTATGGGATTGGGTCCTTTGGATTGGACTCCATCTATGCGGTATTTGCGGGCTATTATATGTTTTACTATATCGATCATCTGGGGCTCGCCGTCACGATGGCGGCGATCATCAATGTTATCTACGGCATTTGGGATGCGATTGACGATCCGGTGGCAGGATTTCTTTCCGATAATACACGTACTCGCTGGGGCAGACGGAAGCCATGGCTGCTGATGGGACTGCCCTTTTACCTGATCGGCCTGGTGTTAGTCTATGCTGTTCCGACACCTTTCCTGCATGGAGACGCATTGTTCTGGTATGGTTTGGTGATATTTACCCTTTTTGAAGTAGCTTATACAGTGATGTCGACTAACTATGCAGCACTCTTTCCTGAACTCTTTCGGGATCTCGCAGAACGACCGCGCGCCAGCTCATACTACCAGGGTCTGGCTATGCTTGGCCAGCTTATCGGGTTCGCCATCCCTCCATTTATTTATGCAGAGTTTGGTTTTATTCCCATGGCAATCAGCTTTGCCGGGATCTCAGGGATCGCCCTCATCCTGGGGATCCTTCGAACGAAGGAAGATCCAAACGCCTTGAAAGCGCCTGCATTGGATCTAAAAGGCGCTTTTGGAGAGGTGTTAGGAGACCGTCACTTTTTGTTGTTCAGCGTTGCGGTAACCTTTCTTTCGTTTACGACCAGCCTGTATACTCTGGGTACCCCATTTTGGGTCAAATACACACTCGGAGCCAGCCCACAGGCAACTTCCCTCATTTTCGCAACTGTGTTCATCGCAGCTATTTTGTCGGTCTCCGTTTGGGGCAGATTTGTGCGTGTTCACGGAATTAAACGATGCTGGCTGCTGTGTATTGGTTTGGCAGCTGCCTCGACGATGATTTTGGGGATAGCATCGAACCTGGTTGTAGGAGCCATCGGCGCCGCAGCAGTTGGAGTAGGCATGGGTGGGATCAATGTCTGCCGTGTCATTATCATGGCTGGTTTTGTGGATCGAAATCTGGAACGCACCGGCCACCGTCGAGAAGGAATGTATATCAGCCTGTCGCGGGTCATGGGAAAACTATACAAACTCCTGGAGTCGCTTGTTTTGG
>DAITPI010000214.1:2567-7461 GCA_036833655.1 Anaerolineales bacterium
GGGTCTGCTTTTCGGCTATGTGAGCGGCGAGAACCCGGGACCGCAGCCAGAAAACGCATTCCGTTTTTTGATGAGCGTATTTCCGCTGGTCTGTATCTTCATCGCCTGGATCCTAGCCCGCCAGCTCCCACTTGAAAGCAATCCACCCCTACCCCATCGGGGATAATGGGTCCCTATGAAGACAGATCTACTCGCTTCAAAACTTTATTATCCCCCACCTCGCCGGGATCTCGTGAGGCGGACGCATCTACTCGAGAGTCTCGATGCAGGTCTGAGCCGGAAGCTAACGCTGGTTTCCGCCCCGCCCGGTTTTGGCAAGACGACCCTGGTGAGCGAGTGGCTGCGGGATTGCGGCCATCCTGCGGTCTGGTTATCGCTGGATAAGAACGACAACGACCCGTCCCGGTTTTTGATTTATTTAATTGCCGCCATACGGCGCGTCCAGCCGGAGATCGGGGCCGATGTCCAGGCTGTCCTGGAAGAATCTCCAGCTCCACATTTTGAAATTTTGCTCACCAGGCTCATCAGCGAGATGGAGAAATTGCCGGACAGGACCGTCATCGTTCTGGATGACTATCACCTGATCGATTCCAAGCCGGTCCACGATATCATCAACTTCCTGATCGAGTATCTACCGCCCACGGTCCACCTGGTAATCACCGGGCGCGCGGACCCGCCATTGCCGATCAGCCGGCTGCGGGTTCGGGGGGAAGTTAACGAAGTGCGTACCGCCCAATTACGCTTTACGAGAACAGAACTGGCCACGTTCCTCAACGACCTGATGGGTTTTGATCTGCCCTCCGAGGGGATCGCGGCCCTGGAAGCGCGCACCGAGGGTTGGATCGCCAGCCTGAAACTGGCGGCAATCTCCATGCAGGGGCGAGACGACCGGCCTGAGTTCATCACCGAATTTTCCGGCAGCCACCGCTATGTGATCGATTATCTGGTCGACGAAGTCCTGGCCCGCCAACCGGAAGAGGTGCAACTGTTCTTGCTGCGCACGTCGATCCTGGAACGGTTCTGTGTGGCTCTTTGCCAGTACGTCGTCGGCGATCATGGGGATCGAGATATCATCGATACGCTGGATCGCTCTAACCTTTTTTTGATCCCCCTCGACGATCACAGGGAGTGGTATCGTTATCACCATCTTTTTGCGGATTTCCTCGGTCAAAGACTTCGTGAATCCGAACGGGACAAAATCCCCGAGCTGCACCGTCGTGCCAGCCAGTGGTTTGAAAACGAGGGGTTGGTAGACGAGGCGATCCAGCATGCCCTGGCTGCGGGAGATAAGGAACGTGCAACCCGCCTGGTCGATGGGATCGCAGCCGATCTGTTGGTGCGAGCAGAGACGAATAAGCTCTTGAAGTTCGTCGAGCAGCTACCTTCCGACGCGCGCGCGGGCTACCCGATGTTGTGCATCTTCCATGCCTGGGCTTTGTTTTTCACGGGACACCTGGATAAGGTTGAACCGGTTTTATCGCTTTTGGAAGCCAATCCGAAAGAGTTGTCCGGTCCTCCAAACCCCGGCTATGTGAAGACCGTGCGCGCCTATTTAGCCAGTCGACAGGGGGATTTGCATCAAGCAATCAAGCTATCCGAACAGGCGCTTGATGAAATGTCAAAAGCGGCGCCCGATCGATTTACGCTCATATTCCGGGGATCCGCTGTCATCTGGCTGGGGCTGAATCATCGCCACCTGGGTCATCTGGATCAGGCACGGCAGCTTTTCCTGGAAGCCAGTGAGATCAATCAGCAGGCGGGAAACTACTACGCGGCCCTGGCCTGTTTTGAGCAATTGGCCGATCTGGCTCTCATCCGTGGACAGCTACAACAGGCTTTGGATTTGTACCGTAGCGGACTGGGAATCGCTCAGAGCTGGAAGGATACCCGGGGCAGGCATCAGGGGACCTTGATGGCAGCTGCGGGACCTCAACTGGCACTCGGGACAGTGCTGTACCAACTGAACGACCTGGAGGGCGCGGCAGTACAGATCCAGCAAAGCGCCGACCTGTTCGAGCTGGGCGAACATTGGGCGAAAATCTATTCTTACACGATGTTAGCCTACCTAAAACAGGCTCAGGGAGACTTTGAGACTTGCGCCAAACTGTTTCGCGAAGCCGCCGCGATCGAACATACCCTCGAGCTTCCCCGATCAAACAGCGCCTACCATCTGATGCTGACCCAGCTGGCAATTCTGCTCAGCCGCGTCCGACCGGAAATGGCTCCTCTGCTTACAAAGGCATGCCAGCAGGTTGAGAACCTGGGAGTGCATGCACACGATAGGGTTGACTTTTCCAGTCCCGATGGCTATCCACGCGAATATATCCATACAGAACTTGCCTGTTTGCTCATCGCCCTGGACCGGGCTGCGGAGGCGATCCCCTTGCTCACTCGCCTGCTGCAGGCTGCCATCACGATGGAAAGACATGGCGATGAGATCCGTTATCTGGTCATGCTTGCCGTGGCGCAGCAAGCCCAGGGCAATCGGCAAGACGCTCTAGAGTTCCTCGCGCAGGCACTGACCCTGGCGGAGCCTCAGGGCTACGTCCGCTTATTCGTCGATGAGGGCCCGCCGATGGCAGAACTGCTTGGTTTCGCGATCTCACAAAATATCTCGCCCAACTATGCGACAGAGCTTTTATCTGCTTTTCCAAAAGATGCGCGGAATGCAGCCCCAATCAGCAAAGAATCTACAGCCAATACACAGCTTTTGGTAGAACCACTTAGCGAGCGCGAGATTGAGTTCTTGCGCCTGATGGCCGAGGGGTACAAGTATAAAGAGATCGCCGATCGGCTTTTTGTCAGTATCAACACGGTTCGCCACCACACCCGCCACGTATATGGCAAGCTCAACGTCAATAACCGCACACAGGCGATTTCCAGGGCCAAAGAACTGAACTTACTGTAGCTTTCCCTGCGATTAAGTACCTGAAACGTCTTGAAGGTTTCCTTTAGGTAACGGCAAACCCTCGGGACGGTGCCCGAACCTAGTTCCTCCTACATCTTTTCCCCAAAAAACTACATCTTTTCTCCGCTTTAGCCGCATGAAAATGCGGTGTTTTTTTATCCTGTTACTACTATTCTGGATACGTAGCTAATCATTCTAAAGAAAACCTCCCCGTATGGAGAAATGTATGGCTGATGAACAACAGAAGGGCACCGGTGAGATCTACGAGATCAAGCTCCAGGGGCATCTGGATACCCAATGGTCTGAGTGGTTCTACGGCATGACCATTACTCACAATTCCGATGGCACCACCATGTTGTGCGGCTCACTCCCCGACCAGATTGTCCTGCACAGCGTTCTGGACAGGATTCGCGACATGAATTTGCCGCTGCTTTCGGTCATTCAAATTATGGCCGGTGGCGAAACAAGTGATGATGAAGTCAAAGGAGTGAATCATGAAGAGTAACTCATCCAAAGAGTCATTGGCTCCCCAGCTAAGCAGAATGCGCACGTTCCTTTTCGGGGCGTTCAGCCTTGTCTGGTTCAGCGAGATGACCTTCCTTGGTTTTGAGTCTTTGTCCAAAGTGTGGACCGTGCTCTGGCATGTGGTGCCTCCCAGGGATCCGGAACTGGTCGCGGCGCTGTCCATCCTCTGGGCCGTTGCGGCACCAGCCAAGGGAGCCTTGTGTGTGATGGCTCTGTTCGGACTACGGTCCAGGAAACCGGCCGTCCGGACTGCCCTGTTTGTGCCTATGGCTTTGATCCCTCCTCTCAACCTCGCTTTCCCATTCCGGCAGCAGGGCTTTCTCCTCCAGCCGGTGGCGGTGGCTACGACCTTGAGTATCATCCTTTGGGGATCATTCTTTCTGTTCAGAGAATCCGCTCAGGGAGTTGGGCCGAAGAAGACAGGAAATTCGAGTCTTTTATCGCCATCGGTGTGGGAGATCTTCCAGAACGTCTGGTTTGCTGCCTATTCCATCACGCTGACTCTCTTCGCGCTTCTGTTGCTGTTCTGGCCGAGAACCGCCCTGCGCTTCATCCTGCCGTGTCTTTTCAGTGTGCTGAACACTCACGAGGCCGAGCTATCCGGCTTGATCCACAGCGCCATGGCGAGTGGCACCCATCTGCTGGCACTGGCGATCGCTTGCTGGAGCGCCACAGTCTACGGTCGAAGCCATCCAGCGTTGCGACAGGCCATGGCCGCTGCCAGCACCGTGCACGCCGGGCTATTTCTCATTTTCCCTTTGAGGCAGATCGTCCTGGGATTTGGGACCGGCTGTGCGACGTCTTCGCTCCTGGCAATCTTTGCTCCGCTGCTGGTCGGCTGGGTGCTTTGCGCAGCCTTTTCATACGGGGCGAAACTTCAAAATCGACAGGAAGCCTACATCTAGAAGGAGAAACAAACCATGAGAACCAGCCATCTTTTGACTGCCTTTGTACTTTTTACAGCCATGCTAACCGCCTGCAGTTCCGGAGCCCGGGTGGGCGCACTGCAGACCAAGTCCCAATCCGTCGAGCTGGGAGATGCCAGATCGGTTGACGTGGATATCAACATGGGCGCAGGGGATCTGAAGTTGACCGGCGGCGCAGAAATGCTGCTGGAGGCTGAGTTCACCTACAACGTGGCCAAGCTGAAACCAAGTGTAGAGTACTCGGGCGGCGTGCTCGTTGTCGAACAGCCCGAGGCGAAGGGCCTGCCCGACCTGCGGGGCATTACCGGCTTTCGCAATCAGTGGGATCTGCTGCTCAGCGACGATGTGCCCATGGATCTGCATGTGAATATGGGCGCAGGCGCCAGCGACCTGCAACTGGCCGATCTGTCGCTGACCGGGCTTGACATCACGCTGGGAGCGGGCCAAAGCACAGTGGACCTGCGTGGGAATTGGGCAAATGACCTGGCCATCACCATCGATTCCGGCGCTGCCAATCTTACCCTGCGACTGCCGA
>DAITPI010000215.1:0-2567 GCA_036833655.1 Anaerolineales bacterium
CGCTGGCGGCAGCGCAGGTGCAGGAGATTCAGGAAATCGTCTCAAACTACGAGCTGTGAGCCTCGAACGGTCTGAGGAGTTTGTCTCCTTCTTCCTCCGGGCAAAGCCCAAGACCTATCGACAGGGGGCGAGGGCAACGAGCGCAACCTCGAGGATGAGAGGCGCGAGAGGACCTATGCCGAGGGAGATTGCTTTTACCGGGACCGTTACTTTGGTTTCCATCCTTTTGTCGGCGAGGAGAGATTTTTTCCGTGACAGGCAGGAGTTTTTTCCAAAATACCATGGCGGGAAAGTGGAATGGGCTTTGCTTCGGGATGAGACACCGCCTCTTCCCTAGCCTCCCGCAATCTTCACTTTGTACCCGAGCTTCCGCAGCACTTCAGCAATGCGTTCGCGTTGCTCACCCTGGATCTCGATCACGTTGTCCTTTACTGTCCCCCCTGTGCCACATTCCCGCTTCAGCGTTTTCGAGAGCGCCTTCAGGTCCTCCTCCGAAAGCACCAGGTTCTTGACCAGGGTCACAGCCTTGCCCCCGCGCCCGCTGGATTCGCGGTGCAGATAGGCTGTCTGCTGCTGAGGCGGCAGGGACCGGGCTCCGGCGGGGGCCTGTGTTTGCTTGCGCAGATCTCCCTGATCTGAAGACCAGACGGTGCGATTGTTTTCCTTCGACATGGCAATTTCCGTCCTCAATCGTTTAATGAAGAAACGATATGAATTGTACTCAGAGCCCTGCAATTTTAACCAGCCTTCGATCCATTGGATATGGCAATGTTAGGGAAATCCCTACACGAAAATTAATAGCGGCTAGTGTACAATTTCAAAAAGCTGGGTAACGCTTGCATCGCCGTTCTTCCCTTTCTCAATGCAGCTCATTCCCTACAAGCAACAACAGTCCCACTGTTTTGCTTCCCTTACCGGCTGATCTGTGAAAAGGAGTATGGAGAGATGTTTGAAAAAACAGGCGAAGAATATGTAAAAGAGGGCGCTGAGAAAGTGACGCCAAAAGATATCGACCAGGTGGTGGCGAAATCCGACGAGATCAAGGATAAGTTCAGCGCCCGGGGTCCGCTGAAGCGTTTCATAGAAGACGGCAAAGTATTGAGAGCACTGATCAGAGACTGGCGCACAGGAAAATATCGCCAGGCCCTGTATGGAACGATCGCCGCGGTCGCGTTCGGGCTGCTCTATGTCCTTAATCCGTTCGATATCGTGCCGGATGTTTTGCCATTTATCGGCGCACTTGACGATGCAACCGTGATCGGCGCTCTGTTGCTGTTAGTGGAACGCGATTTGAGGAAATACAGGAGCTGGAAAGAGTCCCAGCTCCTGCCGGGAGACACAGAGCGCTGATCAGTTCCTCCCCACCTGTCAGGGCATATCTTAAGAACGCGAGCTAACAATGGTTGACCGAGTCTTTGTTGTCACAGGTGCCACATCGGGGATTGGTAAGGCGCTTCTCACCGAGCGGGCAAACATCGGCGAGACCGTTGTGCTGATGGCCCGCAATGCCGACCGGGGGCTGCACGCTCCAGGACATCCGCCTCGCGGCACCGAGGGGTAGATGCTGCTATGGCTGCGACTCTACGGCGTATTGAACACCGACATGATCAATGTGAAAATTATGAAGTAGCAGGGCAGGAGGGCGGATTTCTAACCCGCCAGCGTGACTGCTTTTGATAACCGTCAGGCTAAAAGCCTGACCTGCGTGGAAGATCTTGCTATGGCGGGCGCCTACCCGCCATTTTTATTTTATCGTCGTACAATAAGGAATATCCAGCATTGAGGCAACCATGAACGTGATCATCGATATATTAATGAAGCGCAAATCTGTGCGGGCATATACGGACCGCGAGATCACACCGGAAGTCCGTGCAGAGATTCTCCAGGCAACCTTGCGAGCGCCGACCGCGGGGAATATGATGCTCTATTCGATCGTGGACGTCACCGATCAGAAGATCAAGGATCAGCTTGCCATTAGCTGTGACAACCAGCCGTTCATTGCGCGGGCGCCCATGGTCTGGCTGTTCCTCGCCGATTATCAGCGCTGGTTCGACTACTTCTGCGCCTCGGGTGTCGAAGAAGCGTGCCGTCAGAAAGAGATCCCGATGCGCAAGCCGCAGGAGGGAGACCTGTTCCTCGCCTGCTGCGACGCGCTGATCGCTGCCCAGAATGCGGTCATCGCGGCGGAGTCGTTCGGCATCGGCTCCTGCTACATCGGCGATATCATGGAGCAATACGAGACGCACCAGCGACTCTTCGATTTGCCACAGTACACGTTCCCGATTTGTATGCTGGTCTTCGGCTATCCCACGCCCGAACAGCTGAATCGTCCCTATACCACGCGCTTCGACGAGAAATTCATTCTCTTTGAAAACCAATATCACAGGCTCAGGGATCAGGAACTCCATAAGATGTTTGCAAAGCGCGAACACCAGATGTCCAAAGCGCAAGTGCAGGAAGGCATCGCCAACTTTGGCCAGGCAATGTATTTCCGCAAGTTCGACTCGGATTTCTCAGTGGAGATGAGCCGCTCGGTGAGGTTGATCCTGGAGCGGTGGATGAGCTAG
>DAITPI010000215.1:2667-5922 GCA_036833655.1 Anaerolineales bacterium
TTGACACGGGCTGCAGGTTCAGAGAGGAGAAGAAGTATCTGTTATTTTGGGGGGAGTAGCACCGAGTCGATCACGTGGATCACGCCATTGGAGGTCTTGATGTCGGTGATGATGATCTCGACGTTATCATTCAGGAAGACCTTGCCATCTACTACTTTGATGGTGGCATCTTTGCCCAGGACGGTGGTGGCCTTATCCAGACCGACGACATCGGCAGCCATCACCTGACCAGGCACCACGTGGTAGAGCAGGATGTCGGTCAGCTGCTGCTTGTTCTCGGGCAGGAGCAGGCTATCGAGCGTGCCTGCCGGAAGGGCGGCAAAGGCATCATCCGTCGGAGCGAAGACGGTGAAGGGACCTTCGCCTTTCAGGGTGTCAACCAGCTCTGCAGCCTGTACAGCAGATACGAGGGTGGTGAAGCGTCCATCGGCAACAGCGGTGTCGACGATATCCATCGGCTCGGCAGCAGCTTCCTCAGAAGGCGGCAGCAGGACGGAGTCGATCACGTGGATCACGCCATTGGAGGCTTCGATATCGGTGATGATGACCTTGGTATTCTCGTTGAGATACACGGAGCCCATATCGACCTTGATGCCGATCTGTTTGCCTGCGAGGGCGGTGTCAGCCATCTTGCCGTCGAGACCAGCCACATCGGCAGCCATGACCTTGCCGGGCACGACGTGGTAGAGCAGGATGTCGGTCAGCTGCTGTTTGTTCTCGGGCAGCAGCAGGCTCTCGACGGTGCCTTTCGGAAGCGCAGCAAAGGCATCATCCGTGGGGGCGAAGACGGTGAAGGGACCTTCGCCCGTCAGTGTCTCAGCCAGGCCAGCGGCTTGCACAGCAGCGACGAGGGTGGTGAAGCGGCCATCTTCCACAGCGATTTCGACGATATTCTTGGCGGCAGGCGCTTCGGTGGGCTCAGGCATAGCGGTCGGTTCGGGCATAGCGGTTGGCTCAGGCATCGGCGTGGCGGGCGCCGCACAGGCTGCCAGAACAAGGGCGAGGACAGTAAATACGAACACAAATCTGGTTTTCATCTCTTTACACTCCTAAGTTTTCTTGTGAATTATTTGTCCAGGTTTTGTCCAGGACATGTACATATTGTACAGATTCTGTCCATATTGTCAAGAGAAAAATCGCCCTCTTAACAAACTCTAATGTTCCCATTCGAAATATGAAAAATGCCCCCGAAATCTCGAGGGCACTTGGTCTGGCTGCTAGGCTTTGGTGAGAGTAAGCTTCTCTTTCCCGATCCGGTAGTTACCATTCTGCTTGAGCACCTGCTCCACCACATCTTCAGGCACATCCACAAAGGTGGCCTTATCTTCGATGCGGATCTTGCCGATGGTATAGCCCGGGATGTTCGCATGGAACGCGATGGTGCCGACGACATCATTCGGCCGGACTCCATGCGCCTTACCTTTATTCAGCTTGAGGCGCACCATGCCTTCTTCATGCGAGTCGTCACCATGACGCCGCGAGGCATCCCGGCGACCGGTTCCCTCCCCCCTCCGAAACGATTCCCGCCGTTCTGAGGTCTCTCTCTTACCTCTTTCTTCTCTCTTTTTCGGTTCCACCCTGACTTCTGAGATTTCCGCGATCGGCCTCTGCTTCTCATCCGCGCGCGCGATCTTCAACGCTGCGGCAGCCACATTCAAAGGATCGTTACCTGCCTCGACGAGCTCCTGCACCAGCTCCAGCTCACGCTTATAACGGCCGCGTCCCAGCCAGACCTTGAGCTTCTCCACCACTTCGGCTTCACGATGCCGGTGGATCTCACTGACTGTAGGCAGCTCCATCTTTTGGATCGGTTGCCTGGTAAGCGCCTCCACCTCGCGCAGGCGACGTTTTTCACGCGGCGAGACCAGCGTGATAGCCACCCCGGTCCGGCCGGCGCGCCCGGTCCGCCCGATGCGATGGACATAGACTTCGGCGTCGTCAGGCAAGTGATAGTTGAAGACGTGCGAGATATCTTCAATATCCAGCCCGCGCGCCGCAACGTCCGTGGCAACCAGAACCTTGAGCTGGTTCGAGCGAAAGCGACTCAACACCGCTTCGCGCGCGTTCTGGTCGAGGTCCCCGTGGATGGCTTCGGCCGGGATGCCGCGCACGACCAGCTCATTCGCCAGGGTCGCCGTCTCGGCGCGGGTGCGGGCAAAGATCAGCGCGCTCTTGATCGGCTCCACCTCGAAGAGACGCGTCAACGCGTTCGTCTTGTCGGCCTCGTGGACGAGGTAGTAGCGCTGCTCGGTCGAGGCGAGAGTCAGGGTGTCGCGTTTAATGGTGACCGGCTGCGGGTCCCGCATGAAGCGGTTTGCCAGGGCGCGGATCCGGGGCGGCAACGTGGCAGAGAACAGGGCGGTCTGACGGTCTACGGGAGTCTCCGCCAGGATCTTCTCCACATCCTCCATGAAACCCATGTTGAGCATCTCATCCGCTTCATCCAGCACGAGCGTACGGATGTGCTTGATATTGAGCGAGTTGCGCTCCATCAGGTCGAGCAGGCGGCCGGGCGTGCCGACGACCACATCCACGCCGCGATTGAGGCGCGAGATCTGCGGTCCATAGGGCTGCCCCCCATAGACAGCCAGGACGCGCACATCCAGGTGCTTTCCGTATACTGCCATGGAATCGGCGACCTGCAGGGCAAGCTCGCGCGTGGGCGCCAGGATCAATGCCTGGACGTGGCGCTGGGGCTGGAAGTTGTGGAGGATGGGCAGGGCAAAGGCCGCGGTCTTGCCGGTGCCGGTCTGCGCCTGGCCGATCACGTCTCCTCCGCGTAGCATGATTGGAATAATCGCAGCCTGGATGGGGGTAGGCTCGGCGTAGCCAAGCTGGATGATTGCCTGCACAAGTTCTTCGCGCAGGTGGAGAGAGGTAAAATCGGTGGTCATCTTAATCCTTATAACGTTATGGTGGTATATGCGCGATGGCACCCAACGCGCAATGACACGCCAAGGATTGTTTCGACGACCCCGTGTGAAATTCTTGCCAACCAAAGCATCTCTTTTCAGAGAAGCTCGCCCAACAAAAAAGCCCGATGGATCTCCTATCGGGCTGCGTTCAGAGTGATCAAAACAATTCCCAAAGAAGGCGCTCCACAAAGGAGCAAATGAATAATAACACGGATTTCGCCGGGAAAAGCTCACCTCATAGGGAGTGGCTAATTTCGTGGCTGATACCACTGAGCACACGGAGATCACCGAGAAAACCCTTAAGGGCGCTCCATGCGCTCTGTGTTCTCCCCTGGCACCG
>DAITPI010000215.1:6022-7451 GCA_036833655.1 Anaerolineales bacterium
CGCAGTGCCGGTGAGCGGAGTGGGAGGGCAGCCGCGTGGTGAATAGCTGTAGCGGTTGAGAGACTGCGGATCGTATAGGGTTGAAGACGAGCTGACTGGGAGAACTGGTTAATATAAGGCGAACTCGACCACATCCTGCCGGGGACAATGTGTTATACTTCTCTACCGAAATGTATAACAAGGAGTGTTGAGATGGCTTTAACGATTTCTAGTAAGGGCTGGGTAGTAATCCCAGCCGAGTTGAGAAAGAAATACAACCTGTTACCTGGCACTGAGGTTGTCATTGTAGACTATGGCGGCGTCTTGTCTATCGTTCCCGCACATAAGAATCCTATCAGACAAGGGCGCGGCATGTTAAAGGGGCTACCCTCCCTTTCTCAGGATTTACTGAAAGAACGTGCACAGGAACCTGTGCGTGAAACACACAGAGCCCAATAAGCCAATGATCGAACCCGCTGCCTTTGTGCTCGATAGCTTTGCCCTGTTTGCTTATCTGCAGGATGAGCAAGCAGCTTCCCGCATTGAGAAGCTGTTGGAAAATGCAGCGAAAGACAAATACCGCCTGTTCCTCCCGATTATCAATCTGGGCGAAATCCTGTATATCACGGAACGAAGAGGCGGAGTGACAAAAGCGCAGGATGTACTGGCGCTTATTCAACAGCTACCTATCGACATCCTTCCCGCAAATGAGGAGGCTGTATTTGCTGCCGCACATATCAAAGCTAATCATTCAATTTCCTATGCAGACTCATTCGCCGTGGCCGCTGCTATCCAGGAGAACGCCACTCTGGTGACCGCAGATCCTGAATTTCACTCCGTGGAAGCTATGGTAAAGGTCGAGTGGCTGTTGATTACCTAACCGCGGCTGTATGACATAGCGCCATATGGCTTGAACACAAGGGCATACTCCTCGCGATCAAGCGTGTTAGCCCAAAAATGCCTTGCAGTTGCTGCCCTATCCAAGAGCTCAAACAAAGGAGGTAAACATCAATACTGACCCAACTCTTGCCGCGCTCCGCCCTATCGTCAAGGAAGGCGATTTATTTCCCATTCAGGGTAAGGTTAACTCGACCTTGGTTAATGAATGCAAAACGGATGCATGCCCTATCCAGTCAGCTGATCTAAGTTATGAGACATAGTTGGGTTAGATTAGTCGCTGAGCAACCACTGTGCGGCCGAACGGATTTCCACTGGAGTGCCATTGATCATCATTTGATCCTCATTGGCATCTGTTAGGATCAAAGCACTTTGGGTTTTTAGGGTTTCAGTTGCCACTTGCAAGGCGCGAATCTCACGCTCGCGCGTGGCTGGATGGTTTAGGTTCTGCGTGACCTGGATCAATTGACGTGTCTCAGGGAGATAGAAATCGACTTCATGGCCTCCCGGGGATAAGAAGTAGTAAATATCTTTTGTCTTGCGTCTGAGCGCC
>DAITPI010000216.1:0-7449 GCA_036833655.1 Anaerolineales bacterium
CACAGGGCAAGGGCTGTACGACATTCACTCGCCAGGAGATGCGCACTGTGGTCTGTGCGAACTGCCATGTGGAATACTATTTCAAGGGAGACGGCAAGTACCTGACCTTCCCCTGGGCAAAGGGCACGAAGATCGATGAGATCGTCTCTTACTACGAAGAGAACGGCTTCAAGGATTGGGAATACCCGGAAGCGGGCACACCCATGCTCAAAGCCCAGCATCCTGAATATGAGTTCTTTACAGCAGACAGCACTCACTTCAAAGCAGGTGTTTCCTGCTCAGACTGCCACATGCCTTACGTGAGCGAAGGCGCGACAAAGTACTCGTCACACGATGTGCACAGCCCACTGCTCAACCCCGAGGCTGCCTGCGGTCAATGCCACACAGATACGGAGTATGTGATCCGCCGCGTGAACCTGATCCAGGAACAGGTCGCGGGGACCAAGCAGAACACCGAGGACGCGGTCATCGACGCCATCAATGCCATCAAGGCAGCCGCTGCCAATCCCAAGGCTGACGCCGACCTGCTCGACCAGGCGCGCAATCTGCACCGCAAGGCGCAGTTCATGTGGGACTTTGTCTCGGCCGAGAACAGCACCGGCTTCCACAATCCGGAATATGCGCTGAAGATCCTGGCAGAATCCACGGACCTGGCGCGCCAGGCACAGATGCTCGCCGCGCAATCCGTCGACGATATGTCGCTGCTGGAAACGGGCACCTACTACCAGACCTCGCAGTCCACGACGGCGCCATAGCCACAGAGCAAGAGATTCAAGACGCTGCCCGGCTGGGCAGCGTCTTTTTGTTGGTGTTATAGTCAGGGAGAATACGAAGAAACTCTTGAAAGGGAACTTGCCGTGAAACGACTTTCGATGTTTGCCTTTGCCGCCGCCATGCTCCTGAGCGCCTGCAGCTCGCGAGGGGGAGTCCGGGTCGATGAAGCCTGGATGAGGCCGGCCGCCTCAGGCGAAAATGGCGCGGTGTATCTGGTAATCCATAATGATTCGTCCGCAGCGGACGAGCTCACTGGCGTTCTGACGGAAGCCGCCGAGGCGGCCGAAATGCACACCAGCCAGATGAACGGGGATGTGATGCAGATGCAACAACTGGGCTCAGTTCCGCTGCCAGCCAATGCAGAGACTCGCTTTGAGCCGGGCGGGCTGCATATCATGTTGGTGGGGCTCAAGCAGGATTTGCAGATCGGCGACGAGATCAAGATCACCCTGCAATTCCGGACTGCCGAGGATGTGACGCTGTCCGTACCGGTCAGCGATATGCCCGTGCATGGAGAAGATCATTAGCTGCCGGGAACTTTTGCACGGAGCAATTCGTCATTTGCGGGAAAAGGAGACAGAATGAAAAACCTGATTTTAGTCGTGATGACCCTGATCCTGGCTGGCTGTGCAGCCATGGGCAACGCCCTGGGTACTCAGTCGGAGATCGAACAAAACAAGGAAAAATGGCAGGATGCCGGCATTTCCCACTATCGCTTCCATCTGTTCGTAGGTTGTTTCTGTGTTTTCACGCAGGATATGCCTCTACTCATCGAAGTACAGGATGGCAAGGTCGTTTCGATGGAGTACCAGAGCGGGAAAGAAATCGACCCCTCTTTGATGGATCTGTTCAATAAATATGCGACCATTGACCGTATCTTTGCCGAGGTGGAAGCAGGCTTGAACGGCGCGGCCGATAACGTTGTTGTGAAGTATGACCCGAAATACGGGTTCCCCACCGAAGTGACGATCGACTTCGAGCAGCAGGCAGCGGATGACGAAGTGTACCTGACGCTCTCGAATTTCGAAGCGCTCCCCTGACAAACGAAATACAGAAATCGCGGACGTGTTGATCACGTCCGCTTTTTGTTCCCGGTCAATACGGCTGCGTCCACTGGCTCAATGCATCGGAGTCGGCAATTTGAATGCGGCGGTCCTCGATGCGGATCGCGCCGCTGCGCTCCAGCTCTTTGAGCGAGCGTGCCACCACCTCGCGCACGGTGCCGAGCTGCGCCGCAAGCTGTTCCTGCGTCCAGGGCGGGCGCGAGCCATCTGACGGTAGCTCGCTGATCAACCGGGCGAGACGGTTGGTCACCTGGTAGAACGCCATCTCACTGACCATGCGCACCATGCCACGCAGGTTCTTGCCAAAGTTGGATAACACCTTCAGGGCAAAATCAGGATGGCGCTTGACCAGGGACTGAAGTGTGGCATCGTCTATGACCCACACTTTCGATTTCTCCAGGGTCTCCACATTGACGGGGTTTGTGCCCCCATCGAACGTGGGCACCTCGTTGCAGGTATCCCCCTCCTGCAACACACGCACGATATATTGCCTCCCCTGCGGTGAAAGACGATAGAGCTTGACACTCCCCTTTTCAATAATATGCAGACCGGCACAGGGGTCGCCTTCCCAGAACAGAGCTTCCCCGCGCTCAAAACTGCGGAGCTGCATATGCGCCGCAACTTCCTTCAGGATTTCATCGGGCAGATCGTCGAAGTAGGGATTCTGTCGTAGCGTATGAAGTTTGAGGCTGACACTGGCATCCAGGGGTTTCATGCCGGTGGCTAGATATTACCCAGGTCACCCAGGAGCACCTGATCGGCTCCGCGGTCGATCTCCCAGGGGTAGATGATAAATGCATCCGTGACGGCGGCAAAATAGTCGGGCCGGGTGCGCCCGAACAGGTTGCGGTAAGGATTGAAGTGCAGCACGCAGGTTTCGGGGAATCCCCCTGCAGCAGAGACGCGGTTCTTCACGGCGGTGATCGTACGCCCCGAGCCCCAGACGTCATCCACGATCAGGGTTGGTCTGCCACGCAGCTTATCATCCGCGGGGAACTGGATGAACTGTGGCCAGGCGATCAGCTTCGCCTGCTCATGGGCAGATTGGGCAGGGAAGTCTACCGCAGCGGTCAAGATGTGTGTGATATCCATGGCTTCGGCGAGCATTCCCCCGGGAATGACGCCGCCGCGGGTGATAATCACCATGGCGGTAAACTCACGGCGGAATTGCGGGATGAGGTGATCGATCAGGCGATTCACTTCATCCCAGGAGATCATTTCACGGCGGGGTTGACGAGGTTTTTCTGGTTGCATACTTCTCTTCGGCTTTCCTGGAAAAATACCGGCACGGCGTCAGCAAAACGAGCCTGAGATGATTTTATCCTAACACGGCTGCCAGAGGCGCCGGCGCAGCAACGCGCATGGGCTGGTCTGTCTTCTGGGCAACTTCCACATTACGTGCCCAGAGGTACAGGCAGGTGTGATAAGCAGTAGAGGTGTAGGTACCGATCACATTCCCGACCACGGTGAACAATAAGAAGATCACCACGCCCAAGCCAATCCCCAGGACGAGACCAAGCGTACCGCTGCCCAGGATCGCGATCACGCCATACCCTACGGCGAAACCGAGGAGGGCGCCACCGAACCCCAGGAGGAAACCAAGCAAGCCGGTCACCGCACGTACACCAACCGTGCTGACTCCAACCAGCAGCAGATTTTCCTTCACGATCTGTGCCACGCGTCTTGCGGCGCTGGAGAGATTCATATCCTCGATGACCATCGCCGGCAGGATCAGAAACGCCGCCTCGGTCCACAGGACCTCGAGTAAGCCCGCTGCTGCGCTGATCAACCCGGCCGCAACGCCTCGCCGGTTCTTCCTTGCCGCATTTTTCAAGAGATTAACGCCGGTGGATACCGCAGCCAGAGTAACGAGATCGAAGAAATCGCGGCGCACGATGGACCAGGCTGTGCTCATCCGTCCGTTTCCCTGGGTCAGATATTCATAGATCAGGTAAGCGGTCATGCCGGAAAACACATACGTGATCACAAAGTTGATGAACACGAGAAATGCGCCCATCACAGCCAGCAGGATCTGGCCTACGCGGCCCGCGTCGCCTAATACGAACGCCACGAGGATGATAGGAATAGAGCCGATCACGGACACGATTGTGCCAACGATCAGGGCATAAATCGATGGCTTAATGAGATCCCTGTCTTTGAATGCCATTTGCCAGGCTTGCTGAAGAAAGGACCAACCGCGGGAAAAGGATTGCATGATGAGTGTTCCCTTGAAGATTTTGCGCTTGCGGTGAATATGCAGATGTTGATTTGATTATAGCAAACTTATTGGGTCTACTTCAACCCGCCAGTCGATCAGCCAGCGCTGCGCCGGGTCTCCTTTTAAAACGGTCACCGGGTCGGGGCCCCGCAGGACGATTTGCCAGCGATAATAGCCGCCAATCCGGGCAAAGAACGATGGGACGGGCCCGATCAGGGTCGTCTGCTTCCAGCCTCCGCTGGAGAGCACCTCCTTCAAACGCGCGGCGAGCTTCTGCGCTTCGGCGCGTGCGAACGAAGGATCCTGGTGACGGAACTCCAGCCGCGCCAGGCGCGCGAACGGCGGATAGCCCAACCGCCTGCGCTGCTCCACCTCGTAGCGGTAAAAACCGGCGGCGGCGTGCTGCGCCGCGGACTGGATCACCTGGTTGCCCGGGTCGAACGTCTGCAGGACGACTTTGCCACCGCGCTCGCTACGTCCTGCGCGTCCTGCCACCTGGGTCAGCACCTGGAAGACACGGTCCCCCGCAAATGGATCGGGCAGATACAGGCCGACATCGGCAAGCACAATGCCGACCAGCGTCACCAGCGGAAGGTCAAGGCCCTTGGCAAGCATCTGGGTGCCGATCAGCACGTCTGCGCGGTGGGCGGCGAAGTGGGTCAGGATCATCTCGTGCGAATGTTTCTCGCGCGTGGTCTCCCAGTCCCAGCGCAGTGTGCGCGTTTGCGGGAACAGAGTTTTGAGCTCGGACTCCACCCGCTCGCTGCCCAATCCATACTCGCGGATCTGCCTGCCGCCACAGGCTGGGCAGGTCTGCGGCTTGCCGCGTTCATAGCCACAGCGATGGCACAACAAGCGCTCCTTCTCCTCTACGTGTAGTGTCAGAGGCGTCTCGCAGTTCGGGCAACGCAGCACGTAGCCACAATCGCGGCAGAAGACGTAGGTCGCTGTGCCGCGCCGGTTGAGGAACAGGATCGCCTGCTCTCCACGCTGGAGCGTGGCACTCAATTCGTCGAGCAGGAACCGGCTGAAGATCCCGCGGGTCCCGGCCTTCAGCTCTGCGCGCATATCCACCACCTGGACCGGAGGCAACCCTGCCTGGGAGATACGATGCGGCAATTCCAGGCGGCGTAAAGAGCTCGCCCCCGGCCCCCTGACCCCTGACCCCTCATCAGCCTGATACCGTTGCACCACCGTGGGCGTCGCGCTTCCAAGGACACAGATCGCCCCGGCAAGCGGCGCGTACAACTGCGCGGTGGTCACGGCATGATAGAACGGCGGCTCCGCCTGGTAGTAGGAGGAGTCATGACATTCATCCGCCACAATCAAACCGATCTTGGGCAGAGGCGAGAACAAAGCACTGCGCGCCCCGATGATCACCTTGAGCGAGCCAGCACGCGCCCGTCGCCACGTATCATAACGTTCCCCCTCCGATAGCCTGGAATGGACCAGCCCGACTTGCCCGGGAAAGCGGCTCAAGAAGCGGTGCACGGTCTGCGGGGTGAGCGCGATCTCCGGGACAAGGATGATCGCCTGCCTGCCGCGCCGGATGACCTCCTCGGTCGCCCGCAGATAGATCTCCGTCTTGCCCGAGCCGGTCACGCCCTGCAGTAGGAAGGCTTGTTGAGGTTCAGGCGCCGAGATCGCTTGATTTATTTCAGCGAGCGCAGCGGCTTGTTCAGGCGTCAGCTCGATCTCCTCTCTGGCTGTGAACTTCTCGACCTGCAACTGGCTCTTTTCCAGTGGATCCCTGAAAATCTCGGTCTCGAACAAGCGGATCAGGCCGCGTTCTTCCAGCTCTTGCAGGTCGGCGAGGTTGCTGCCGCTCTCGGCGTAGACCCAGGAGACATTGACCGCATCCTTCACCTGCATCAGGAATTGCAGTGCCTTCTTCCGGCGCGTGCGGGTTGACTCGCGATCCCCGAGGTCGTTCATCGCGGCGTCCGCGATCTCCGGCGACACAGCCAGTTGCGCGGTCTTGATGTACTTCGTCCGTACCCGCGCCGGCGGCAACACAGACCGCGCCTCGAGCACACCTCGCTTCACAAGATTGCTCGCAACCCGGCGCCAGTCCACTTTGCGGAAATGCGCATCGATCTGCCGACCGCGCAGGGGACCGCGTTCTCGGATCAACTCCACGATCCGGGTAGCGACACTCGACGATTCAATATTCATTTTCCGATCTTCGAAGCTCGTCTCTCGAAGATCGTAGATCGTATCTGCTTGCTGGCTCAAGCCCGTGGGAAGGAACAGGCTGACAATGGATGCCAGCGATGCATAGGTCGCTTCTGCCATGGCTTCCGCCAGGGCGATTTGTGGCGCGGTCATCACGGGCGCCGGATCCACGAGCTCGAGGATCTCTTTGACGTCTGGGACAGAGGCATGCTCAATAAAACGGAACACCACACCCTGCACGGTCTGCTTGCCAAAAGGCGCTATGACCAGATGCCCGATCCCCACCTGCCCCAGGAGCGCCGCAGGAATGGAATAATCGAATATCCCCGACACCGCCGGGACATTAACAACAACTTGAACGAAGGTAGTCATCGGGATAATTGTATCTTGAATACCACACAGCAGCAGCTGCTCCGAAGACACATCCGGCTATGATGACTAGGGCATAAACCTACTACAATCCATGCTGAGAATGCCTTATAATGAACGTGTTCGGGAGGAGATCATTGTTCTCTCCACTGCGCCTCCACATCAGCACACCAGATCAGCGAAAGGATTTCCCATGAGTCTCTTCAGTAAAATTCTTGATAAGCTTGGGCTGCGCAAGGACAAGGACGAGGAAAAGCCCGCTACCGGGACTGCCGGCGCGACCGGCTCCACCCCGAGCAAGCCCGCCACGGGCACCGCCGGGGCTACAGCTTCTGTCTCGCATCGGCCGGCAGCCACCGCTCCCACTGCCAAACCTTCCACCACCGGCAAGCCAACAGGTGCCGCCCCGACTTCCGGTGCCGGCGTTCACACCGGCGCCAGCACCTCCGACCGCAGACAACAGGATGATGTGGCTGTCAAGCATGAGCCAGCGGTCATGCCAGCCGCGCCTGTCGCGCCCAAACCGATGGAGATGGTGGATGTCATGAGCATGCTGGAGCAAAAAGCAAAAGGGACCGGTCTCAACTGGAAGCAGTCGATCTCGGACCTGCTCTTCCTGCTCGATATCGACAACAGCTACAACGCCCGCGTCGAGCTGGCGAAGGAACTGAATGCCCCACAAGAAGTGATGGGCGACTCCGCCCGGATGAATACCTGGCTGCACAAAGAGGTCCTCCGGAAGATTTCCGAGAACGGCGGCAACATCCCGCAGGGTCTGCTGGACTAAGACGGAACAAGGAAAACAGCGCTGGCGAATGCCAGCGCTGCTTTTTATTTCTCAACGTACCT
>DAITPI010000217.1:0-7432 GCA_036833655.1 Anaerolineales bacterium
TATCCAGACACAACTGGTTCCTCGGCGAAACCCGCTCGTCGGGCCCCGGGAGTCTTTTTTCAGGAGAGTAGCGCGGTAGCCATCTCGAATCCCCAAAACTGAAACTCTCCGTGAGAGATTTCTCACGGAGAGTGGAGAGCCACATTTCCACAAGCACATTTCCAGTAAAAACTGGGTATTTTGCTCGTTAAACACAAACGGCTGGGAATTCTTCCCAGCCGTCGAATTTATACAACTTGCTCCTCTTTCAAGAAAAAATGTGACTTGAGCAACCGTCTACCTATTCAGGAATTGATTGTCAAAATCGTATCCGAATATACGAATATCCTCCCGATAGACATCCTCTACGATCTTACGAGTTTCATCCGTATAGTACTCTCTGTAATCGTTTTTGCTCCCCTCGGTCTTATTCAGGTGCTGCAGATTTGCGTGATTTCCCAGTCGCTTCTGAACCTCAGCAAAGTCTTCATTGATGCACTCGAAGCGACCGATAAAGTCCACTTTTGGCGTCTGATTCCCAGGCTCGCAGACAAATTTATACTGGGGCACAAAATGCTTCCAGGTGTTGACACTCTTGCGATTAACCCAGTCGGTGACAAAGCTATGAAAATCGGGATATCCCCCAAGGTTCGCTGCGACCCACTGTCTGTCCACCTTGTTCGCGCCGCCTTTCTTGAGAAACAGGAAAGCGGATAACAGGCGATCCCACGGATTGCGAACAAAGGTGAACTTGAAATAGTCCTCAAATTCGCGCTGGTTGAAGATCAGCTGATAATGTGGGATCCGCAGATGCGCGCCGCCCAGATTGCCAAAGAGAGTCATACAGATCGAGATCCCCGCACATTTAGTGATGTGAACGAAGATACATTTGTGCTCATCAAATGGCTTCAGCGAGCGTCCTTTGTCTGTTTCGAACGCTCTCATTTCCTGGAAATGCCTGTGAGCGCCGGGAGCAAATGTTCTAAAGAGCAACTGCCGTGTATCGTAAGGGAATTTCCAGAGCACAGCCATTGCTGCTTCTTGAAGTGCAAGATTATCTTTTATCTTCATGATCAACCCTGGTACAGATGGACTTGCATCTGCATGATTCAAAGTCTAATTTCGATAAGCGAATGCGCCGAGACCTGTAGCGGAGGCGTCAAAGCGGCAGAGCCATCCTACGGTCCGAGGGCCAGTCCATCCAGGCTATTCCCGGCGAGTCCCCAGTTGCTGCCATCGAAGAAAAGGGCCGGAGCAAAGTTACAGACTGTTACGTCGCCCAGGGACGTGGGGGTGCAAATGAACACATCCTCCCCTGCCCCGGAAACACCTGTCGCAGCGAAGTCGGCATTGGTCGAGAGATAAAGATCTATTCCCACCACCTCGGCGGCGTCAATATCCTCGCTGGTCAGGTCGGCAAGTCCGACATCTGAACCATCAAAGTACATAGCCCAGGTGCCACTGGTTGTGTCACCCAGGGATGTCGGTGTAAAGGCGAGGAGATCCTCGTCTTTTCCGGCAACGCCTGGCACGGCCGAATCCACGGTGGTGGAGATCAAAATCCGACCATCGGGCAGCACACTCAAGGCGTCAATGGTCTCGCCGCTGGTATCCAACCCCACATCGATACCATTCAAGTACATACTGAACGTTCCAGCTGTGGTATCCCCGAGGGAGGCAGCGTCGAACTGGACAATATCTTGCGGCGTGACAGCCAGGGTACCGCCGTTGCCAGCCGGGAGCGTCACGTTAGCGCTGAAGGTCATCAGGAAGGTGTCTACGTCGACAATAGAAATCCCATAGAGATCAACGCTTCCTGCGCCCACATCAGAGCCATCGAAGATAAGACTCCAGTTCTGACCGTCGAATCGCAAGACATCCTCATCCGCAAAGGCGACACCGCCAACTGTGCCAGTGGCGGCAAAAGAAGCAAGCATTGCATTGCCACCGGGCTGTGGAGTTGGAGTGTCTGTCGGCGTGACATTGGGATCGGGTGTGTTTGTGGGCGTGAAGCTCGCGGTCGGCGTGGACGTATTTGTCGGTGTAAAGGTAGGTGTGGGCGTGGACGGGGCGCTGGTGTTGGTAGGTGTCGGTGTAGGAACCGGGGTCGTGGTTCCAACATACAGGGCATCCAGGCTGTTGCCACCCAGGCTCCAGGCGCTCCCATCGAAGTACAGGGCGGAAGCATAACTGCAGCCCGTCACATCGCCGAGGGATGTGGGCGTACAAACGAACACATCTTCCCCTGCACCGGCAACGCCATTCACCGAGAACGTTCCGGTCGTAGAGAGATAGATATCTGCGCCGACTACAGCGAAGGCGTCAATATCCTCACTGCTGGTGTCAGCCAATCCAACATCGGAGCCATCGAAGTACATCGCCCAGGTGCCCGCAGTATTGTCGCCCAGTGAGGCAGGAGTAAACGCCAGAACATCCTCATCGCTGCCCGCAGAGACTCCTGGTACCACCGGATTGCCCGTGGCCGAGATGAGAATTCGTCCATCCGGCAGGACAGTGACGGCGTCGATCTTTTCGGCAGTAGTATCTGCCAGGCCTACATCAGGACCATCGAAATAGATGCTGAACGTGCCAGCAGTGTTCGGGCCGAGGGAAGTAGCGTCAAAAAGGACAATATCCTGCGGAGTGACAGCCAGCCCGCTGAGGGTTATGTTGGCGCTGAACGCCATCAGAAAAGAGTCGGCGTCGAGGACCGAGAAGGCAAACAGATCGACACTGCCCGCGCCGACATCAGAACCATCGAAGAACAAGCTCCAACTCTGACCATCGAATCGTACGATATCCTCGTCGGCAAAGGACACACCACCGACCGTACCATTGGAGGCAAACGAAGCATAGAGGGGTCCACCCGTGGTAAACGCCGTCGGAGTGATGTTTGGATTCGGTGTGAGAGTATTGGGGATGGAGATACTAAGCTCCCAGACCTGCCCGTCGTTCTCACTGGAATTCGTATTATTGTCCGTACCGCGATCAGCGACATAAATGCTCTTGACCGCCGGATTCTGACTGGAAGGCGCATACGTGACATCTTCCCGGTGCGTCAGCCCAGAATAATTCAAATCATAGACATTGAGCAAGGTTCCTGTGGTTGTCGTCTCACCCAGGTATTTATCGGTGCTGCCTGCGCTCACAATAAGGAGGCTGTTATTGTCCCAGTTGTACCCAATGCCCTCAAGATCGGTAAAACCAAGTCGATACGTATCGAACTGGCTCTTGGGGCCATCATCTCCGCCACCCAAGACGCCATCCGCACCGAGAGGAATGATGTACACTTCCGCGTCCGTGCCGCCGGCTATGTACAGGCTATTGTTTCCGTAAGCTACGTCTTCAGCATCCTGAATATTGTAGACCGAGCCGATATTGACCGATGTCAGACCGTCATCCGCAGTGCAATATTGCTGATCGGGCCCCAGGCTAATCTCATGAACCTTGTTGGCATCGTCATCTGTTGTGTAGATGCGATTGTTATTGCGATTGATCGCAAGACCGTTGGGCTCATTCGAGAACCCGGTTCGTGAAGAATTCGTCGTGCTGCAGGTCGAGACAAGAGCCCCTGATAACGTCGCGCTGAAAACGTTCTTGCCTGTGAAGTAGTTTGACATTTCGTCCACTTCACTATCGCTGATCAATAGCCGACCTGTCAGGGGCCAGTAATCTACACCTGCCGGATCGGGTGCAGATGGATTCCAGACTGCTTTGGACGTGTCGATGACATGCACCAATGTGGTGGGCAACACTGTCGTTCCACTTGGGAGAGACGCCGCTGCAGCGAGTGAAAATTCGACGATTTGACCGGTACTTTGCGGAGATATGTTCAATTCGGTCTGGGACTGTGAATTGCCAGTGATTGCGAGAGGTCCCTGGTCTGCCACGAAGAGGTTGAGCTGGGCCGGATTGTCGGTCTGATCGCTACTCGGAGCAAAGACCATCGCCTGAGGACTCTGTAGGCCAAATGGAGCCAGGTCACGGGTGGAGACAACCTGCCCGCCCTGAGTCAGCTCATAGAGATGCTGGTTGCTCAAGTCCAGCACGTGCAGATGACCGGTGGTCGCGTCGAAGGCGATCCCGCGCGGCGCAGCCAGACCCGCAGATCGCAGATCGATCACAGACGATTCTCCGGTCGAGAAGCTTGCGCCGGAGCCCAGTTTCAGGCGCAGGATCTGTGGACCCGCTGCGTCCAGGATGAATAGAGCCCCGCTGGTCTCGTCGAGCGCCATGCCCTTAGGATCCCCAACATCGAGCGGCGCGCCGTTTTGCGAACCGACGACGACAGGAGCGAGCCGGCCGCCCGGATTCTCCTTAACAGCCAGTAGTTGGCCGCTCGATGATTGGAGCGCCAGCAGCCGATGATTTGTGTTATCAGAGACAATATTCAACGGATTTTCCAGGACTGCGGAAACCGTTGTGATGTCCCGGCGCTGGGCAGCCGGCGAAATCGACAGGATTTTCGAGTTGGCAGCTGCGGCGACTCCCTGGTGTTGAGCTTCAACCACATAAAAGCTCTTCGATGCAGCTGAAAATGTCAATCCCACTGGATGGAGGGTACCAAGCTGATCAGGTTCCAGCGACGAGACCCGTGTAACGTATGCCGCGCCCGGTTGTTGCGCAGACCCGGCTGGGATCACGGTAAAGGTAACACTAAAGGCAATCCCGAGCGCCAGGAGGGCATTTCGAATTCGAGCGAGAGTACTAAACATAGTAGCACCTTGTTATCATGGCATCACGCCAGTAAGTTTTGCGGCTTTTAGCCGGGTCCGAAGCTGGAAACGATGCAATTCACCTTTCTTTTGGACTCCCACACTCTGATGTGGAAGGCAGGTTGTGGCGACGATAGATCGCAATACGGACCCGTGAGAAGGAGAACCCAGATGAGGAATCAGCCTTCGCCGGGATAAACAACGGCCCAAAAGTAGAACCACAATGGACCGCAAGCTCCCCTGGATCACTCCACAAAAGCCAGAAGGCCCCTGGACACTTCCGGGAAAACCGCCCCTTTGTTCTTGATATAGTCTCGATAAAAATCCACTAACGCGCCGTTGTGCTCATAGCCCGGATTAATTTCCATCGCCGAAAGCGCATTCGTAATCCAGGTTTCATCCGGGTCAAGTTCCAGAAATCTCGCCAGGTCTACCAGCATCGGACGAGAGATCTCGTGTTCGAAGAAATAGTGAAAACGATCTGGGAACTTCTTCTTCAGGTCCGCGAACCAGAATATCTCGTCGAGTATTGCCTGGACCACTTCCTGAGTGGGAGAGCTCTTGCTCAGTCCGGGAAAGCGATTCACGTGTCCCGTCTTGAGATTGGATACTGCGCAGTCCAGAGGATTCCGAATGGGCAACAGGAAACGAAGCCTGGCATCTTTTCCAAAGATATCGCCCAGGTCAACCCGCCTCTCGCGGATGATGTTCGAGGTGCGAAGGGACTCTTTCCAGAAAAGTGATTTGATCTTTTGCTTCCTGGTCTCCACCCCGGCTTTTTCGAATAGTTCTTTCGTTTTATAACGAGGATCGAAGGCATGCGAGTGGGTGATCGAACCGCCGGTGTCGCCTCTGTGACCCGTCGTAGAGATCTGCAGGGCAAACTGCAGGAATCGATCCAGCTTCTCTCTGCTGAAATCCTGCAAGAAATCGACCTGTCTTTTTCCGTAGATGCGCTTGCCCGCATGGTTGAGGACCTGGCAGTTCGGATGTAGGAACAGGGTGGATGCCGTCAGGGTGGTTAAGTTCCTATAGGGTCCGAGGGCCAGACAGACCGACTTAATGTCACGGATATCCAGCTGCCGAGACCTCCGTAGCTCAACAACATCACCCAGTGCTATCCTATACTGGCTGAGTTTATTCTCTGCCTTACGCCAAATCCGTGTCCCGATTGGTTTCATTTTGTTCTCCTTTTAGCCTGCAGATCTGACTGAAGCGCATGAGATGTAAAATCCCCGGTTCCGCTTCGAATTCTATTCAGCGGACTCCAGGGACAGTTTGCCCCTCGAACCCAAGCCTCTGCGTGCGGATAACGGAAGGCTACAATTCACTCCACCCGACTTGACACGATGATTCCGTGACCCATGCTTAAATTTCGGTTTTCGCAAGTTCCCCTTATCATACAGATAAGGTCTTTTTCATAGATTGCAGGTTCGTATTCGTTCGACAACGATCAAAGCAGATGAAGGCCATGACTTTACCGGTCCCGACCCATTGCCTCTAGCGCGTCTTGACCTTACGGATATTGTCGCTTCCCCGCTGAATCCGTTTGGTGACGTCCTGACCGACAGGCAACATCTTCAGGTTGTAGCGAAGACGATAGAGCAGGTAACGGATGAGTTTCAACCATCCGCCCGAAAACACGCGCCCCGAAGTGAGGACAACAAGCTGTCGACTTCCCGAATACTTTATCGGAAGATGATGGGCTTTGAAGGCGGGGCCAACATTGAGATCATCGCTGAGGAGTCCTTCTTCATAGAAGCGCAGCATCTTCGTTTTGTTCACAGCATAATTGCTGCCGCGGGTCGTGGGAATGCCCAGCAGCTGCCGCTTGACCCAGCGCGCTCCATGATGAGCCACCATCCTGGCCCAGATTGAAGGACGGTTCCTCAAACCATAGTGGCCAACATGAGTGTATGCCAGCTTTGTCCCCTGATGCAGTTGGTCAATATACCAGTCAATGACCGCCGTTGCATTGGGGATGCGACAATCGGCGTCAAACAGCAACAGGTGATCTGTGTTGGCAGCGTGGATGCCTGTCATGCGTGCCGAAAAGCAAACCGCTTCATCGGGGCGCCGCACGCTGGGAGTTGGTTGCACAAGAACTCCCATTGAGCGAAAGAACTCGATCTCGGGCGGTTCCTTGCCCTCAGGATAGTTATTGATCGCAAGAATAACCTCAAATGTATGTTTGCCTTTGTATTCTGCGATATCGGCGAGGATCTCAAGAACCGTTTCCAGATCACCCTGAGCGTTCACAGGAATAGAAATCGAGGCATCCGGTGGTGCACTCGGGCTGCCTCGATGCTGCGTAAAGAATTTCTTCAGGTGTTCGAATCTCATTGGCTCAATCATCATAAGCTTTGCACCTCTACTCCAACATTTGACTGATCTCCCGGTTCTGTTTTTTTAGTAGTGAAGTGCGGGTGATTGACTATCAAAGAAGTCTGTTAAGCGAATTTGGTCTATTTATTCGTGTCGTCGTCTGGATAACAAGCAGATCAGCTTGCCGTTCTGCGTCGCGGCAGGATTTTGCCGACCTTACCCAGTGAGTGCAAAAATGGGGCCGGGTCGGTGAGCGAAAGGACGGCGTCGAACCGCGCGCCGCGCACGGACCGCCACCACTCCCCGAGCGTCAGCTCACCGCGCTTCCAGTAATGCAGCGCTGAGGGGATATCGTGCTGCAAATAGATCCATTTGGTCCCCTTGTATTTTTGCTGGCGGTCGGCTGGCAGGGG
>DAITPI010000218.1:0-7423 GCA_036833655.1 Anaerolineales bacterium
CCATAGCTTTCAACCACAGGTTTTCGCGGCCCTGGTTGTTATCCGCCTGTGCCATCGACCAGCGCGAGAGGTGGATGCCCAGGGAACGGAGGGGCTCAGGCGGAAAGGGGATCGGCTTGCTTCGCACCATTTTGAGCTCCGTGCGTTCGGTTTTGCAGCCGTCAAGAAGATCGAGCAGCACGCGTGCCCCAAAGCGTGAAGCTCCCACCCCAAGCCCCGTGTACCCCATTGCATAGGCAGTCTTGCCGTGATGCGCGGTCCCCCAGAAGGGACTGAAGCGCGAGCAGGTGTCGATCGCCCCACCCCAGGCATGGGTAAACCGGACTCCCTCCAGCTGCGGGAACGCCTGGAAGAAGTGCTCCGCCAGCCGGGCGAAGGACGCGGCATGGCTCTCGAGATGCGGCCCAAACCCATTATTCCAGTAATAGACGGCATCGTAGCCGCCCCACAGGATGCGACCGTCTGCTGTGGTCCGCGTGTAGTGGAACTGCCGGCTTGCATCGCTGATCCCTTCCCGGCCATGCCAGCCGATCGCGTCGCGTTGTGCCGGGGTCAGCGGCTCGGTGACGAGCACGTAATCGTAGACGGGCACAACGTAGTACGAGAGGCGCTTCAACAAGGGGGGAAAGGCATTCGTGGCGAGGGCGACCCGGGAGGCGCGGACGCGCCCGTGTTTTGTCCTTGCAATGATCCGAGCCCCGTCTTCTTCCAACCGCGTTACGGGGGAATTCTCATAGAGCTGCACCCCCAGCTCCAGGCAGGCTTTGCGCAGTCCCCAGGCAAGCTGGGCCGGATTGACCAGCGCCGCATGGTCCGGGTGGTTCAAGCCGGCGATGAAAAGCGGCGACTTGACGATCTGCTGGACGTTCTCGTGTTCATAGAATTCGGAGCGGATGCCATACTGCCGGCTGATCGCCAGCTCTTCCTGCAGTTCCTGCACCTGGTGCGGCTCCGATGCCATGCTCACATCGCCGGTGCGGATGTAGTCGCACTCGATGCCCAGCCGCTGGATGGTGGCTTCGATCTCGTCCAGGTTCGCCATGCCCAGCGCCAGCAGCGTGGCGAACTCATCCGGCCAGCGACTCAGCCCGTTCTGGATCCCATGCGTGATCGACGCGTCCACGAAGCCGCCGTTGCGTCCGCTGGCGCCGGAGGCAACCTCGCCGCCCTCCAGGATCACCACCTCACGGGAGGAATCCTGCTCCCTGGCGAGCAGGGCGGTCCATAAGCCGGTGAACCCGGCGCCGATCACCAGGAGATCGGCGTCGATGTTCTTCGTGACTCCAGGCATGGGCTCGGGACGCCCCGGGTCGTCCAGCCAGAACGGGACCGGGCTGGCATCAGAGATTGATCCGAGGGTTTCTTTACGGATGACGTTTGAATAAGGCATGCGCGTATTTTACCTGTTTATCTATAGTGTGTGATTCCGCCCACGCAACTTTTCGATAACAACCCCGTAGATATCATTGAATTACCGATATAAAGAGGAGATGTACAATGACTACTCATCAAAAACAAGGTTTGCATCGCTCGCGCCGGAATCGGATTCTGGCGGGCGTGTGCGGCGGTCTGGCTGAGTTCTTCGGCATCAGCGCCTTCTGGTTCCGCCTGGCGATGATCATCGCCTTCATCCCCGGTGGCGTGCCGGGAATCCTGATCTACCTGATCCTGTGGGTTGTGATGCCAGCGGAGTAGATTGTAGGGCTGCAAAGCCAGCAAATTGTGTGGTGATTGTCCCGCCGGAGGCGTGAGCCACGCACAGCTCAAAAGAAAAGCCGCGCTCGAAAGGGCGCGGCGTTTTCTATATGCCTACTTCGCAAGGGTTACGCAATCGTCGAGAATTCCTTCTGAACCACCTCAATGTCCGCAGCATGCAGGAAGCTCGCAGCGTTTTCATCCGTACGATAGGCAACGCTGTACACAATCCGGGAAATCCCAGCATTGATCAGCACCTTTGTGCAGTTGATGCACGGCAGGTGAGTGACATAGCAGGTAGCGCCTTTGGTCGAGACGCCGTGCAGGGCTGCCTGGATAATGGCATTCGTCTCGGCATGGATGGTGCGGACACAATGGCCGTCCACCAGCAGGTGCCCGATCTCGTCGCAGTGAGACTGGCCCGCCGGGGAGCCGTTGAAGCCCGTCGTCAGGATGCGTTTCTCGAGCACCAGGACACAGCCGACAAAGGCGCGGTCACAGGTGCTTCGCTCCGAGACCGCATAGGCGATTTTCATGAAGTAGGAGTCCCAATCGGGGCGCATCGCGTGGCCTGGACGAAGTTTACGGGGTGGGCGTCTCAGCCGGGGTGTTCAGGACCGGCACGGTCGCCGGGACCACGGTCAGACCCAGCAGACGCGCTAGCTCGAGTGTGTACTGGTCGTGCTGCTCCCGCGCGGCTGCAATGCCCTTTTCCAGGGTTGCCTGGTCTGTACCACCCATAAAGGCAACCAGTGTATCGATGACGGAATTCATATGCTCCACCTGGTGGGTCTTGAGCGTCATCAGGCAGCCCGGCACGGGCTCATCTTCCGCCTCGCGACGGATACGCTGCAGGTCGGCAATCGGACCGCTAAGCTGCTCGCGCACCATGTTGGATGCCAGGATCGACGCATCGTCGAACTCGCGCATGTGCCGGTGGACGTTCTGGACCTCGGCCTGGAGCTGTGGCAGGGTACACGGGTCCGCTGTGGCGGAGAGATCCGGAGCGGAGGTCGCCTGTTCCTGGGTGGGACTCGTCCCCGCGGCGGGAGAAGGGGATGGTGCCGCGGCCGTCCCGCCGCAGGCTGCCAGGAGAACAGCCAGTATCAGGAGGAAGAATACGACAAACGACCGAGTTCTTTTCATAAACGATTTCCCTTTTATAAATTCGTGCAGCAGGACAAAATAAATTGAGGAACGGCTCGGGGCCGTTCCTCAATTGTAGCAGAGAATACTGGGGCTGATCTTGCAGCCCCATGCGAGTCTGCCGGACCGCTTACTCCATGGCCATCACGTCGAGGGGCGAGACAAACGCATACACCTGGATGCCTGCATCCGTGTCTGCATAAGCATACTTGCCCATGAAGATGTGACCCTGGGCCGACTTGCTGCTCGCCAGGTAGGTGCTCAGGCTGACATTCGAGGAGCCCGTATTGGAGACCTCCGCTGCGGCGTCCTGGCTGGTGCCGGCCTCGGGGGCGGCCTCGAGCGAAGCGAAGAGACTCGTCGCTCCGGCGCTCAGCGTTGTCGGGGCCGTGGCAGCCGGAGCCGGGGCAGCGGTAAAGAAGGTGTAGGTGGGCGGACTGGCGGGGTTCAGGTCGCCGGCGGTGTTGTTCGAGAACGTGGGCGGCGAGAGCAGGTTGAGCGCAGAGCTGCCCAGGTCCAAACCGTATCCGCCGTTGCCCGAGAAGGTGCCGCCGATCAGGTGCGTGCAGGTCGCCTGCAGGGAAACGCCATCGCCACCGTTGTTGGTTGCCGTGACATTCTCCAGCCAGGCAAAGCCACCCGCCTGGATCGTAGCGCCATTCGCCTCGTTGTTGCTCAGCACCACGCCTGCGAGATTAGTGTTGCCGCCGCTGGTGATCTGCAGGCCCTGGCCCACAGCATTCGCCGCCGAGCCAGTACCGGTGTCGCTGAAGGTGCTGTTGTTGACTGCAACCTGCCCGCCGGCGATCAATTCGCCGCCGAAGAGAGAGTTGCCGGTTGCCGTGGTGTTGTTGATCAGGATATCGGCATCGGAGTCGATATACATTCCATGGCCGTGGTAGGTATCGGTGCCGGTCGTGTTGGTGATGCCACGGTTGTTGTTGAACGTGCTCTGATTGATGGAGACGTTACCAACAGACTCGATGTAGGTGCCGTACAGGCGGTTCTCATTGGCCGTGACGTTGAAAAGCGAGACGATGCTGTCACCGTACACGAAGAGGCCGGTATCGTCGATGAAGCCGTCTGTCTCTGTGGTATTGGCGTTGAAGACGCTGTTCGCGATTGCGATGGCGCCGCCGCCGTCGAGCCGGGCGCCCCACAGGAAGTTGCCATTGGCGGTCACACTATCGACGTTGATCTCGCCCGGCGTGGTGACTTGCAAACCATATCCAAGGAACTCGGTCGGGGCTCTGCGCGTGCCGACGATCTCCATCGTGCCGTTGAAGACGCTGCTGCCAACCGTCACTGCGCCGGCAGCCGTGATATTCGTGCCAACCGTCCGGTTGCCGCTCGCCAGCACGTTCGCCAGTGTGACAGCTCCACCACTGTTGACATCCAGTCCCACGATCTGGCGGCGCTGGCGCGTGACCAGCGGGTTCTGGAATTCGCTATCCGTGATCGTGACGTTCCCGCCGGCTCGTACAATGGCGCCCGCGGTCTTGTTGCGATGGAATTTCGATCTCTCGATCGTCACACCGCCGCCTGCATCGATCTCGGCTCCGGCGCTGGGAGCGTTAGAAATGTCGACATCTGCCAGTGAGACATCGCCCGTCGCATATACCGTCAGCGCGTTTTCCGCTGTCGCCGGAATTGCAGCGCCGGGGTTGCTGAACGTCATCGTAATGTTGTTGATCGCTACCGATCCACCCCAGCGGTCGGTTGGGCTCGAACCGATGAGGATGCGAGTATTTGTGAAGTTGCTCGTTCCCACCGTGGATCCATCCGAGGTGTTCCAGCCGCCCTGCAGGGTCAGGTTGGAATTCCGGATGTTGCTCAGATCATAGCTCGGAGAGCTGAAGTCGATGACGCCGCCCGGGTCACTGCCGCGGTAGTTGCCCTGTTCCACGTAGATGGTGCCGGAGCCCTGGTAGGCTGTATTGCCGGAGAGGAAGGTCAGCAGCTCGTTGAAACTGCTGAACGAGCCGGTACAGCCGTTTGCGCCCGGCGTAGGACCAGCATTTTCGGGACACCAGATCGGGTCGCTCGCGGCGATCGCCTCGGCTGCCTCCTGGGTTGCCAGAGGCTGTGCCTCGCCGTTCGCGTCCACAACCGTGACCTCGGTGTTCTCGGGCACCGCCGTGAGAACCGGCTCCGCTGGAACTGCCTCTTCCGTTGTTGTGGGAGCGGCTTCTGCGGAGGTCGTCTCCGTCGATTCAGCGGGCGCCTCCTCCGGAGTGGCGGTTGCCTCGGCGGATACAGCGGTTTCAGTGCTGGCTTCTTCGGTTTGGGTGCTCACCTCAGTAGATGATGTCTCAGTTGTTGTGCCCCCATCCGCATATGCACTTGTCGTACCGAACGCACTAAAAAGAATAACTGCTATGATCGTCATTGAGAGGAGTGATGAACGTGTTTTACCTGACATAGAACCTCCTTCTGAAACACAGGATTGATATATTTGGATGTGTTTCATCTAATAAATTATACAGATTAGCGATACTCAAGTCAACGAGCAAAACTTCCAGCCAAAATCTGGCACTCTCCGAAAAGTCAAGCCGGGCTTCCTCTCAGCCCGGCCTGGTCTCCTTGGTGGCCGCCTGCTATTTGGTCAGCTGGATCATGGTTGGCCCGCCCTGGGCAAATTGCTTGGACGCATCGTAGTCGATTAGAAACGTTCCATTGCCGCTGAACTCGACCGTGTAGCCAATGATCTGTGTGCTGAGCGCCAACGTCGAGTTGTTGCCCTGCAGCTGGATGGGGGAAGAGACGGCAATGATCGAGCCGGTAAACTCACTGCTGGCATTGCCGCTGATCGTCAAAGGACTGCTATTGCCATAGGGTAAATATACAAGCAGACCCTGATAAGTTCCACTGGTCGGCGCACTGAAGGTGTTGGAGGAGTTACCATTCCAGGTCACATTGCCGGTGGACAGATAGAATGTCACGCCCGTGCAAGTGCTGGTGCCGTTGCCGTTCAGCCGCATCCCCGTGCCGCCGTTAATGTGGACCAGGAGGTTGGAGCAGTTAAAATTGCCATTGGCGTTGATCTGGAACTCGCCGCCGGAGATCAGAAAGTTCGCATCGTTTGCGGTGATGTTCGGTGCGTTTCCGTTGATGCGGAAGCCGGCGGGGAAGCAATGGTCGCCCGAGTCAAAGGTCACGCTGCCACTCGGGATGTCTTGAAAGGCATGGTTCCCCGGAGGAACCCGCCAGCCGCTCGTCGTTACATCCCAGTACGCCTGCGTGTTGCCAGAGCACGCAATCGTTGGCGGGTCTATATCGATCTGTGGCGGGTAGGGCTGTTGAGTCACACTCCTGAAATCTCCGATGATTGTATTACTCCCAACATCGCAACTCTGGCCGACAACATCATAGCCCATTTCCACATTGTATGTTCCGTTGCCGTTGAACAACAGGGCGCTCCTGTTGGGACACCCACCGGCAGCATTTGAATTATCAAAGATGCCGCTGTTTCTGATCTCCAAATCAAAGTTGCCATTTCCGTGGATCGCCTTCGGATCGGTGGGACTCATCGCAGAGACGGCGGGCATGCCGCTAGCAGAAGGGGATACTCCGGTCACTGCCCGCGCCACCGCACTGACCACCGTGGGCACCTCCTGCCAGCCAAGGATACGGGCGAACGTGGTCGGCGTGCTCATGCGGATGACGATCTGGATGAACTCCGAGGCGTTCGCGCCAGCCGGCAACCCCTCACAGGGCGGAAGGAGTCCGGCCTCATCGCACTGGTGGACTTCCACGGTGCTGTTGGCGTTATCGAAGCCGTTGCTCTGCGCCCGCAGCACGGCCGCGTTTGCATAATCTCCCCCGCGCACCTTCGCCAGGGCAGCCGCCAGGGCGGCGGTATCCGCGGCGTTCTGCGCATGACGGCGATCAGAAAAGACCCGGCTGCCATCGATTGCCAGGGCAGCAAACGCAAATAAAGCCACTGCTGCAAAAGCGATAAGAATAAGAGCTTGACCCCTTTCGTTGGATTTTCGGCTCATAGGCATAACTCCTTCCGCAGATTGAAACCCAGTAAATAAATAGTTAAACATATTTTATTCATCTTACATTAATCTGTGGTTACAGTATTGTAATCCAAAAGTACTAGCAAAACACCTGCGGCAGATATTTCCCCGGTGGTCTACACACGCCAGTTGATTGCCCCTGGGAATCACTCAGATTCAAAGATCTCCCATTAAACGCAAACGAGACGCCTTACCAGACGTCTCGTCTTCGAGGGGAAAAAGGAGTTACTTCAGAATCGAGATCTTCGGAAAGACGGGTTCCTGATGATTTTCTTCTGCTACATAATTGATATATACGTCGGCGTCACCGTTGGAGCCAACGTTGTAACCGATGATCTGGGTATGCATGCCAGAGGGGTTGCCGTTCCCGCGCACGTCGAGGCAGGCAGAGGGCGCCAGGACCGTTCCGTAGAACGTGCCACTCCCGTTGCCTCTCCATTCGATCACCTGCGAGTCATGGTCGGTGAATCTGGGGCAGGGCGTCGGGTCATAGGCGACGATCATGTAGTAATCGTCATACTCTTCGCTGCCTGCATAGGTGCCGCCCCTGGTAGGCA
>DAITPI010000219.1:0-7404 GCA_036833655.1 Anaerolineales bacterium
CGGGGACAGCGACGACGCGCCTCTCGGTCACGGCACGGCCGGCGTTGCCGTCGCCGATGGGCAGGCTCGTCAATTCAATATTGCGAGTTTGAAAGCCCTCGCCGGCGACATATTCCAGCCGGCTTTTGCCCCCCTGGATCAGCAGGACAGAAGCGGCGTCCACATCCAGCTGTTCGATCACTTCGTTGATCACGAGCCTCAGCGTCAACTGCAAATCTAAAATGTTGCTGATCGCCAGGTCAATGGAACGCAGGGCAGCCAGTCGCTGCAGCTGTTTGACGGTCTGCTCGTGAAGATACATGCGGTGGATCGAGTTGCCGCCGATCTCGGCGAGCGCTCGCAGAATGCGCACCTCGCCTCTGGTCAGCTCACGGGGCAGGGTGACGTTGATCAAGACTACTCCGACGATGTTTTCTTCGGCATGCAGCGGCACACATGCCCCGCCAATCCCTTTCGGAATCTGTCCCCGGTTTTCCTCCGGCACCTGCGGATCGGTGTGGAACTCGCGCGAGACCAATGCCTCTCCGCGTTGCACAACCAGTCCTGGAATTCCCTGTCCCAGCCGGAACGAGGATCCGATGTAATCTTCGCTCCAGCCGCGCTGGATCTTCAGCTCGACGGTCTGGGTAGGCGAGTCATACAACCAGATGCTTCCCGCCTCGCCTTGCACGAGTAGCAGAGCCTCATCGAGCAGGCGGCTCAGCATCTCATCGAGGGCCTTTGCCGTGCGCAGGGTAGCACTGACGGCCGCGATCGCTTCCAGCTCGCGTTCGTGTTCTCTCTGCTCACGGCGCACCTCAGCTTCTTTTAGCTCCCGCTGGATGGCGGGAATGAGCCGGGGATAATTCCCCTTGATAATAAAATCGTGTGCGCCCGCCTTCAACGCATTGACGGCGCTCTCCTCCCCGATCGTGCCTGAGACGATGATAAATGGAATATCGTAACCGCTTCGTTTGAGGAGCTCCAGGGCGTTGGGCGCGCTGAACCGCGGCAGCGAGAAATCACAGAGGATCAGGTCCCATGATTGTCGCGCCAGCGCATTCTGCATGTCATCCGCTGTTTCTACGCGTTCGAGCTCGACCTCGTAACCGCCGCGCTGCACTTCTCGTCGAATCAGATGGGCGTCTTCCTGAGAATCTTCTATGAGTAGAATCCGTAATCGAGTTCCCATGACCCTGTCGGATCAGCCGGGCGGGGGTTCGTTCAGTATCAGCCAGTAGAGCCCCAGCTGCCGAACCGCTCCAATGAACTGATCAAAATCCACCGGCTTCTGCACATAAGAATTTGCCCCCAGGCTATAACCGTTCAGCCGGTCTTGTTCCTCTTTTGAGGAAGTCAGAATGACCACAGGCAGGAGGCGGGTGGCTTCCTGGGCGCGGATGCGGCGCAGGACCTCCAGCCCATCGAGCTTGGGAAGTTTCAGGTCCAGCAGGATCACCTGCGGCGCATCATGTGGATCCCGGGTAGCGTAGGCGCCGGTGCAATTCAGGAAATCCAGCGCCTCGGCTCCGTCGTGCACCACAGCGATCTCATTTCCTATGTTGTTCTTTTTGAGCGCCCGCAGGGTAAGCGCCTCGTCATCCGGATTATCCTCGACGAGCAAAATCAGTTTTCGTTCCATCTTTTTCTCCATCACAACGTAAAGTAAAACGTGGCCCCCTTGCCCTCAACACTTTCGGCCCATATCCGCCCACCGTGGATGGCAATGATTCTCTGCACCGTTGCCAGACCCACCCCGGTTCCCGGAAACTCACTCAAGGAATGCAGGCGCTGAAAAACACCGAACAATTTATCGGCATAGGCCATATCGAATCCTACACCATTATCACGCACATAAAAGGTACGCTCCTTGACGTGCGATCTTTGCCCGAACTCGATCTGTGCGTTCTCCTGTTTTGATGTGAATTTCCAGGCATTGCTCAGCAAATTCTCCAAGACGATGTGCAGGAGATGCGGATCGCCCTCGACCATCAGGTCGGGCATGGATGTGAACGTGACCTGGCGGTCCGGATAGCTCTCGCGCAACGACTGTACGATCTCGTCCGCCATGCGACTAAAGTTAATGAACTTGGGCTGAAGTGGTGTGCGGGTCACGCGCGAAAGGTTCAGCAAATCGTCGATCAGAACGGCCATGCGGTGTGCTGCGGCACGGACACGCACCAGGTAGTCGCGGCCTTCATCCGGGAGTTGTTCGCTGTAATCTTCGAGCAGAACATGGCTGAACCCGTCGATGCTTCGCAGGGGCGCGCGCAGGTCGTGCGACACCGAGTAGCTGAACGCCTCCAGCTCCTTGTTGGCGGCCTCGAGTTGCGCGGCGCGCCGCTTCAGGTCTTCATTGAGCTTTTGGACGTCCTCTTCCATGCGCTTGCGCTGAGTGACGTCGCGGATGGCCGCGCTGACTAGAAGACCCCGGTCCGTTTCGAGAGGGCTGAGACTGATCTCTACCGGGAACTCGCTGCCGTTCCTGCGCAGACCAAACAGCTCCAAACCGATCCCCATGGGACGTGTCGGATGCTCACCATAGTAGCCTTCGCGATGGCGAGCGTGCCGTTTGCGGAAGCGCCTCGGAACCAGAAGCTCAATGGTCTGCCCCACTATTTGGACGCGGTCATAGCCAAACAGCTTTTCCGTCTGTGAGTTGACCAGCTGAATCACGCCCTCCTCGTCCACGACCACCATGGCGTCCGGAGCGGATTCGAGCAAGCCGCGGAATTGCGCTTCGGCGCGCTTCCGCTCGGAGATATCGCGGATCGCGGCCATAATCAGGTTCTCGTCTTCGCTCTCCATTGGGCTCAGGCTGATCTCAACCGGAAATTCTGTTCCGTCTTTGCGTAAAGCGTACAGGTCCAGGTCTGCGCCCATCGCTCTCGGCCAGGAATCTTTGCTGTATTGTTTCCGGTGGAAGGGATGGATATCGCGGAAACGGGCAGGGACCAGTATCTCCACGGGATTGCCCACTAGCTCCTCACGCGTGAATCCGGTCAGGGTTTCGGTCTGCGCATTGACCATGACAATGGTGCCCTCATCGTCGACGATCACCATGCCATCCGGCGCCGCTTCGAGCAAGCCTCGGAAGCGTTTTTCGCTTTGTTGCTGTCTCACCGCATCGCGCACTGCCTCCTGTTGCTGGTGGATGAGCTGCTCCTTGGTCTCCAGGTATGCCTCGCCGATGCCGCTCATGGCAATATCGATCAATGTGTCCATGCCATGAATGGCAGACAGCAAAAGCTCCATGGTGTCACCATACGCGCCGACAAGATAGGGCAGCGTGCAGCTGCGGAAAGCGCCGATCAGCTCAAACCAGGCGTGAAAGCTCAGTCCGCCGCGCGCGTAATTCATTCCCTGTTGCTGCAAGTTCTTTAGGTACGGCTCCCAGTCATCGTGAAGAATGGCGTTGCGCTGCACGGCCTGATTCCTGCTCTGTTCTTCTTGCATTGCCGGGGAGACCGCCTGCGGGATAATCGATTTGAACTCAGGATGCTGACTCGCCATCGCCAACACCTGGGTTGTGATCTCGTCACGGTGCGCTTCATACACGCGCCAAAAATCCCGTAAGCCCTGCCGCTCCTCCGGCGAGAGCTGCGGGATGGAAGATCGCGGAGCTGGGCTGTTCACACGCGAATGCTTATCCACTTTCATACGTCTATACATGCTTCCCGATACGGCTCGTGGATTTTCACAGCCGTTGGCGACCACTTCATCTTGGAGAAAAGGGGGATATTCTCTTGGGGGCGCTCTCCAGGGACCGACACGTCGATCGCAGTAGTAATCATTGGTTTCATTATATAACTCTGTTGACGTCGGTGCGGTCTACCTGTGGCGACAGGATTGTAAGAAAGGCTGGAGTGAGAAATTCAGTGAAAATTGAGATGAAAACAAGATAAATTCTATCCGATTTCCAGCACTATACTACAACTATACGTAGAAAAAATCAAGGGTGTGTAGTGGAGAACAAGTTGCTCCTGGCTGAACACTAGAAATGCTTCTCGATTCCGCCAAAACCATACTGTTTATTCTTTTCGGTCATTTTGATGAAGTAACGCAAGCGTTTCTCGAATTCCATGGGCCGGTCTCTCGCTCCCTCGATGAAACCGATTCGGATTCGTTTATAAGCGTCGGAAAACTTCTGGAAATTCGCCCATGCCTGCCTGTTCTCCCGGATCGCTCTGAGGATATCGCCGGGAATCTCGACTCCCTCCTTTAGAAGCCCGCCCACAGACTCCCGGACCTCCTTAATTGCCTTCCGTTGTTTGATCAGCTTCCTCAGCCTCTCCAGGTTCGCGGGAGAATAGTTGCTCGCGGGCTTGCGCGGTGTGAAGCGTTGGGCAGTACGTTGCTCGTCCAACGATTTGACAGTGCTATCGATCCAGCCAAAGCACAGCGCCTCCTCGACTGCGTCGTTGTACGCGATACGCGGCTTGCCCGTGTCCTTCTTGAAATAGACCAGCCATATCTCCTTTTCCGTCTTGTAGTTCTTGCGGAGCCATTCGCGCCAGTCTTTGCGATCCGTGACATAAAGTGTTTTGGTGATTTCCATACTATCTCAAGTTCTCCTCGAAGAAATCCCCAACGATCTGGATCATGTTTTGGAGCGTATGCGGACCTGAGGATGCGTACTGACAATGCATTGCCCCCTCAGCCTGCAAATAGGTCGCCGATACGCCTTGTGCACTCAATGCATCAGCCAGCATGCGAGCCTGACCCTGCCAGTGCTCATCCCTGGAGGCAATCAGCAAAAACGGCGGGTCATCTCGTGTGACATAGGTGACTGGACTTAAGCGGGCTACCATTGGGTCTTCCAGGGAAGGGATGCCATGGACCTCTCGCAATTCACTCGGCGCATCTGCGTAATTCGTGCGGAAGTCGGCAATGCCGTCGAACATGACGACAGCCTGGACACGGCTCGACTGTTCTGGGAATCCCAGTTCGTCTCCCTCCATGGCTGCGCTGGGATCGGTCACGCCGAGCATGGCAGCCAGGTGTCCGCCGCGGCTGCAGCCGAAGGCACCGATATGATCGGGGTCAATATCAAACTGGGCTGCGTTTGCCCGCAAAAAGCGGATCGCGCACTTGACCTCCTCGATCCCCTTTGGCAGCTTGGAATTGGGGGGCTCGCGCCAGTCCACGCTTGCTACGCCAAAACCGCGCTCCACCAGGGGCCGAATCAGATCGGATGAAATCTTTGTGTGTATGAGAATCGGTGTTGGTGTGCGCAGCGGACGTGCCGGCAGCACAACCGTCATTTTCAGCGGCAGAGTCCCATCCGTGCAGTAATGGACATCGACATACGTACGTGCCCACGCCACGACACGCGGCTCAGGGATGGGTGTAAGAACAGAATGCGTTGCCCTAGGGAGGACGGAAGTCGGGGAGAGGGGGAGCGGAGTAGGAGCGCTAGGTGTTCCCGTTGCGCAAGCGGGTAAGAACAGAAAAAAGATTACCAGTAAATTAGTCACCCTGGCTTTCATGTGGATTCTCGTTTCTCTTTCTGGCTACTTCTAATATGGCGATCTTCGTCGAATGATTGAAGGGCGCAGGATCCGTAACCGGCGCGTCTACATAATTGTAGCCGATGAAATCCTGCGGGACGGGGATAAACTTCTGGATTTTCAAATATCCATCCTCACACAATGTCTCGAGAGTCTGCATGTATTGTTTTCCGCTGACATACAGCGCGTTGTTGATCGCGATCAAACAGCCGCCATCGTTAATGAGCGGACGGACCTTGTTGATCAGCCGCCCGCTCTCCCGGACCTGATCTACTTTGCCCTTTGTCGTCCTGGAGAAAAATGGGGGATCGATGATCACACAATCAAATGTCTCTCCGGTGCGCTTGAACCGGCCGACCAGTGTGAAGAAATCGGCAGCGATAAAATCCCGTTTGTGGATAGGAAAGCCGTTCAGCGTACAGGATGTCTTCGCAACATTCAGGAATTGGCGGCTAAGATCGTGCTGGACCACGCGTTTGGCTCCGCCTGCCATGGCTGCGACCCCAAGACTACCGGTGTAAGCAAACGTATTTAAGACGGTTTTCTGTACCGTATTTCCGACCAGCCACTTGCGCAGCTCCCCCGTGTCGAGGTAGAAGCTCGTGTCTCGGCTCATCGGCAGGTCAATTGCATACCAGATTCCATGTTCACGAATCCGGGTATCGGGCTTCGTGCCAAACAGCAGCTCGCCGCGTTTTTTCTCCTGCGATTCGGCATTGCGTGTCTTTACCATCCCTGCGCGTAGCCATGATAGCTCGTGTTGCAGGAATTGAGATGCCTGTTCGACGAGCAGGCTTCCCTGTGCGGGATCGTCGGCATAGTTGTGAATGACGAGGGTGGATGCATACAGGTCGATGACAAGGTCCCGGTTGCCCTCCAAGAATCCGTTGAACAGCCGGAATGCCGATTCGTGCCGCGCATCGAACAACGGAGAACGAGCCTCAAGGGCGGTTCGAAGCTGACCAATCAGGGTTGAAGTCATTTTCTACAAAGAGAGGAGAGATCACCCTTGCTCATGATCTCGTCGTTCGAGCTGATGCCCCAGCCAGTGGGAGATTACCTGAAGGGATTCCAGGCTCACACTGTGTCCCATCTGGAATTCCTCGTAGGTTAGATCGACTCCCAGATCCTGTAAGCGGTCGCGGCTGGCGCGTGCCCACTCGATGGGGATCAGTGTATCTTGCTCGCCGTGCGTCAGGAGAAATGGCTTGTCTCGTACGGCCGTTCTGTCGATTTTCAGGTCAACACCGTTCGGTAGATACCCGGATTGCGCGATGATTCCGGCAATGCGCCCCGGGTGCGCCAGTGTGTAACACATGGACAGGATACTCCCCTGGCTGAACCCCAGCAGGAAAAGCTTTTGTGGATCGATAGGATATGCTGCGAGAATCTCATTGATGAAGCGATCGAGCGCCTCCAGGGAGGCCAGCAAATGATCCGGATCCGGTCTGCCGACCACCTGGACGCGGTACCACTCGTAGGATCTGGGGCCCAGGACGAGCGGGGCGCGCGGCGAAATCCAGAGCAGATCCTGGGGGAGGTGAGGCGCCAGCCCGATCAGGTCTGCTTCATTGCTGCCGCGCCCGTGTAGAGCCAGGATCGTCGGGTGCCGGTCTGCGGAATCGCCTGCCGGCGTGGCAGCCGGGATGTGAACGACGTGGGGAAAGGATAACTGGTGAGAGCTCATTTGCGATTTGGGACCTTCTGTCTTGAGTTTTGAGGTTGACAGTCGAGTTGGATGCAAGGTTCGTCGATAGGAGCCTGGGCAACCGGACATTGTCTTACAATGTAAGAAACGTTAGCCATCAGCGTCCAGAACCTCGATACATAGATCGCATTAAGAATGCATAAGAGTTTACCCCCCGGATTGTACCCTTAACCTTTTTAGGGTACACTGTTTCGAAATTTTCTGGCA
>DAITPI010000220.1:0-7386 GCA_036833655.1 Anaerolineales bacterium
CCGTCCAGCGCCCAGGTCAACGCCGCGCGCACATTATCGAGCTCGGTTTCGAAACGATCGAGCCAGACAAACTGCTCTGCATCCCGGAAGTGTGGCCGGGCTTGCTGTGCCAGAGAACGGAAATATTCCAGATGACGATCACGCACCAGGCTCGATTCGCTCGACTCATCCAGTTTTTCCCGCGCATACTGGCGGATCGTCTCCAGCATGAAGTAACGTGGATCAGCTGCTTCGGTCTTTGGAACGACCAGGCACTTATCGACAAGTGCCAGGAGCACGTCAAGGATCTGGTACGAGTCAAGTTCGTCACTGGCGCAAACCTGTTCGGCAGCCTCGAGCGTCCATCCGCCGGAAAATACCGACAATCTCCGGAGCAACAGGCGCTCTGCTTCCGATAACAGGTTGTAGCTCCAATCAATCGCGGCTTGCAGTGTCCGCTGGCGTGGTAGCGCCGTCCGGCTGCCTCCCGTCAGCAAATGAAATCGGTCGTCGAGGCGCGCCGCAACTTGCTCAGCGCTGAGCCCCTTTATACGCGCGGCCGCGAGCTCGACCGCCAGAGGAATGCCATCCAACCGAGAACAGATCTGGGCGACTGCCGGGGCGTTCTCATTCGTTATCGTGAAATGGGCTTGAACCAGCGTAGCACGTTCAATGAATAAACGCACTGCCTCATATTGAGAGAGCTGCTCTAGCGTTGGAACGTGCTTGCGATCGGGCAGGGATAGGGAAGTCACATGCCAGATCAGTTCGCCGGGAACGCCCAATGCCTCGCGGCTGGTGGCGATGATCTTTACCGCAGGTGCCTCTCTTAGCAACGTATTCACCAATTCCGCGCAGGCTGTGATCAGGTGCTCGCAATTATCCAGCAGCAACAGTAATTTCTTGTTGCGTAGATAATCCAGCAGCAGTTGATGCATCGGTATGCCAGGTTGTTCAGGGATGCCCAGGCAGGAAACGATCGTTTGGGTAATCAGGTCAGGGTCGCTGATGGGAGCCAGTTCCACGAACCAGACTCCGTCGCGGAACTGATCCACGATATCGGCGGCCACCTGAAGAGAAAGACGTGTCTTACCGGTGCCGCCTACGCCGGTCAACGTAACGAGACGATGTTGGCTCACCGCCCGCTTGATCTCCTCAATCTGCTGCTCGCGACCAACAAAACTTGTCAATTGGATGGGTAGATTATGCCGGTACAGATCTAGCGTTTTGATGGGAGGAAAGTCAGCGGGCAGATCGGGAATCACGAGCTGATAAACATGCTCCGGGCGGATCAGGTCCTTCAGGCGGTGTTCGCCCAGGTCGCGCAAGGACACATTTTCAGGTAAATCTTCAAGTAGGAGCTCTTGCGATGCAGCAGAGATCAACACCTGCCCCCCATGCCCAGCCGACATTAATCGCTGGATGCGACTCATCGCCAGATAGCCATGATATTCGCCGTTTTCCTGAAGCTCGGCCTTGCCGGTATGAATCCCCATCCTCACCTTGACAGGCGTATCGCCCCAATCGTTTGCATGTAGATCGATCTGAGATCTTGCAGCCGCCCGCAGGGCATCTCCCGCGGTAGGGAACGCCGCGCAAAACGCATCGCCTATGATCTGAAAAACATAACCTCGATAGCACTCAATCGCTTCCCGCAAAATAACATGATGGCGCGCCCGCAACCGCTCCCATGTTTCGGGATGCTCACGCGCGAGTCTCGTACTGCCTTCGATGTCAGTAAACAGAAAGGTCACCGTACCTGTTGGAATACCCACCATCGTCTTACTCCTAAAATTTAGACAAGAACTATCTACATTTATTATAGGGCAATCCGACTTATTTGTATCCCACCAAATTGGCTATGAATCTAGTCCGCCAGTCTGCCCCGGCGTTGCTCCAGCAGCTTCTGGATCCTGGCATACTGCTCGCGCGAGAGCGGGAAGAGCCACGCCAGCAAGATGGTCCCACAAAGCATGACGGCGCCAAACGGAGAGACCAGCAGGCGGATCATGCGCAGGGCGGAGTCCGACTGCAGGAACTGGAGCGCCCCGTCCGGTGGTGAGGCGTATCCGGACCAACCCAGCAGCTGCAGGGTGACGAAGATGACCAGCGCCCCGGTCAATTTCCGGATGAGAGTCCGGAACCCGTAGAAGATGCCCTCCTGCCGCCGGCGCGTCCGCAGCTCGTCCCATTCGATCACGTCCGCGAACATCGAATCGGGCAGGGTGTAGGCGGCGGAGACCCCGATCCCGGCCAGGGCGGCGAGGATCAACAAATAGGCTGTCTCTCCCGGCTGGATCGTAAAGATCAGCAGCTCGACCAGCACCCAGAAGCTCATCCCCAGCATGTAGGCTTCCCGCTTGTTGCGCCGGCGCGCCAGCCATAACCAGAACGGGATGAACAAGATACATACCGCCATAAGGATTCCGAAGAAGGCGGATTCGTAGGCAAGGTCAAAGCCAAAAATGCGGATGGATGCCAGCAGATCCCCCTGCGCCACCCAGTACAGCAGAAAATACGGAAACGTGATGGCGACCATATCCACCGCGGACCAGTTCAGCATGTGGATCCCCACCGCGTACCGGAAGGGAATGTTCTGCCAGGCTGCCTGCAGCGTTTCGCGGAACGGAAGGGCTTCGGTCTGCTCGGGGCTGGCGGTCTCGCGCACGAACAGCCCGATCAGCAACAGCGGGACCGCGCCGATCCCGCCGAAGATCGCGCCGACCAGCATGAAGCCCTGCTGCTGGGTTCCACCGGCGGCGAGGACCCCGTCCACGAGCGCGGGCGCGGCGATGACCACGGTCAACGCCCCCATGAGCTGGAAGAAGGAGCGGAAGCTCGTCAGCGTGGTGCGCTCATCGTAATCGGGGGTCAGCTCGGGGGTCAGGGAGAGGAACGGCACCCCGACCAGGGTCTGCAGCGTGTCCGCAAGCATAAAGGAAAGCGTCACGTAGATCAGCAGCGCCGTCTGGCTCTCCCAGCGTGGCGCCGACCACAGGGTAATGAAGCTCAATCCAAAGGGAATGGCAAACAACAGAAGGAAGGGCCGGCGGCGACCCCAGCGGGTGCGCAACCGGTCGCTCAGGATGCCGATGATGGGATCGTTGATCCCATCCCAGACCACACCCGCCAGGGCTCCGAAGGAACCCAGGCGCGGGTCCAGTCCGACAACATCGGTGATGTAAATGGCATAAAAAATCGAGCGCATCATGCCAATGCTGGAGATACCCCAGTCTCCTGAGCCGTAGAGAAGCTTCATCCAGAATGGTAGACGGTCCCTGGCAGTTGGTCTGTGCATGGATCGAATGCGCTAGTGTAGCACAGATAAAGGACAAGCTTAAGCGGAAAAGGTGACATTGTGCACTTCTCCATGTATGGGAAGAACTTCTATCCTTACAAAGGTGATAATTCGAACGTGGCTATTTCGTAGAGAAAACGTATAGAAAAAATCAATGCAGTCTTGAAATGCTTTGATAAAATCCTGCCGATCAAATCTGAATAACAACATCCAGTTTTCGGGCTGATTTGAAGATTTTGTACCACTGAAAATTCAATGATGCTCAACGAAGCCCCATAGACAATGACCCGAACTGCTCTGCAACGCAACCTCATCGTTTTCGTGCTTGCTACCCTTTTCTTAAATCCACATCCGACTCAAGCCATCGGCAACCTGAAGAGCCTCGTGCCACCGCCCACGCTCTCTTCTCCATCCGATCCCACCGGGAACGGGGATGTTTTGCGCGGCGTATATGTGGAAAACGTGCTGGATTTGCCAGTTGTGCAGCAGCCTGCGGAGAGGCCGTATTATGTATCCGATCGCGATGGTGAGATCACCCAGTTTTCGATCGCCTCGAAATACGGCAGTATTGGCTTGCTGGCACACAACACACGCTCTGGCAGGTATTTTTCCGAGCTGAAGGAGGGGCAGGAAGTGCAGCTGATCTATGGAGATGGAAAGGCTGAATATTATGTGGTGGAGCGCGTGCTGCGTTTTCAGGCATTACAGCCGGAGAGTGTTGCCAGCTCCTTCCGCAATCTGGACCGGAATGAGACCATTACGGCTGCCGATATGTTCCAGCGAGCATACGTGGGCGGACACCGCCTCGTCTTCCAGACCTGCATCGCCGCCGAGGGCAGCGCCAGCTGGGGACGCCTGTTCGTGGTCGCCAAGCCAAGAGAGTAGCGTGCCGTTGCAATCCTGTAAACCGACATTGCGGAAATGAAAGGCAAAAACTGCCTGCCGGTTGCTATAATGTAATCAAACGATATCTGAAATGGCAAACCCGTCGAAAGGCGGGGACGCAAAGCCATGGGTCTACCACTGCACGTACGTTGTGCGTCAAGACAGCCAGGTTGCCGAAGATCGGTGAACAGATTTTCTTCGCGAGCCTGGCAAACACCAGGCTCGTTTTTTTGGAACCTTATCAATCATTTCGTTCGATAAAGGCAAACCCGTCGAAAGGCGGGGACGCAAAGCTATGGGTCTACAACCACGCTCGCTGTGGTTACGATCGCCAGGCTGCCGAAAGCGAAGCCAGAAGTTCGCCGGCCCTGCTTGAGCGCCTTTATCGAGGTGGAGCAACCAATGCAGCGCAACACGCAAGCCCTCCGAACTTCCCTCAATACACTCCTTCTCCTGACGATTTTCACCTGTCTGTTCTTCGATCCCACGCCAGCCTTTGCCCTGGGGACCCATCAGGCAATCCCGGATTTCAACGAGTTTTCTAAAACGGTTCAAAACAACGCAGAAGGCGTCCTGCGCGGGGTCTATGTTCCCGACGTGCTTGCTTTCCCGATTGTGCAGCAGCCGAGCGGCAATGCTGGCTATGTCTCCTCCACAGACGGGGAGATTACACAATTCAGCATGGCATCGCAGTTTGGCAACGTGGGGCTGCTGGCGCACAACAACCTGTCCGGCAGGTTTTTCTCGCAGTTAGCAGTGGGCCAGGAAGTGCGTCTGGTTTACGGGAACGGGAAAGTGGAATACTTCGTGATCAGGAAGATCCTGCAGTACCAGGCACTGCAGCCCAACAGCCCGTACAGCTCCTTCCGCGACCTGAACAATGACGAGACGCTATCTGCCGAGCAGATGTTCAAGCGAGTCTATGTCGGCGACCGGCATGTCACGTTCCAGACCTGCATTGCAGGACCCGGGAGCACCAGTTGGGGACGCCTGTTCGTGATCGCCGAACCCAGACCGCAATATTCCGGTTTTAATCATTTTGAGCTTCAATAGTAGACAAGCTTACTGGTGAGAAGTGGCGCCTCGGCGCCACTTTTTGTTTTATAAATCTCTAACCTGCATATCAGAGCACGTTGGTTATAATCACGCGCTACAGGATCTCCATGAATTCTCTGCCAAAACGCTCGCTCACCGACCGGCTGCAATCCCTGGGGGTAAAGGTAGGGACGAGGCGCCTGGCCCCTCCAAAAGCGAAAACGACCTTCGAGGTCGATTCCGTTGTGGCGGGAGCGTATCTGCCCACGCCGCGCGGGGAGGTGTTCGTCGTAGAGCAAATGTATCCAGCCGAGTACCGCCACGGGACATCGCCGCTCTTATGCTCGCTGCCGCTCTCCCGCATCTCGGAATGGGCAAACGACTCGCGCCTGGCAGAGATGCCCCTTACCCGGTTTGCCTTCCTCGATACCGAGACATCCGGCCTTATGGGCGGCACCGGGACTTATGCCTTCATGGTGGGGATCGGGCGCTTTATCGAGGATCGATTCGTTGTACGGCAGTTCTTCATGCGCGACCCCGCCGAGGAGCCTGCCCTGCTCGAGGCGGTTGCCTCGTTCCTGGCGCCCGCCCAGGCGCTGGTCACCTTCAACGGCAAAGCCTTCGATGCGCCTCTGCTCGCCACCCGTTACCGCTTGAACCAAATCCCGTCGCCTTACAAGAGTTACGCCCACCTCGACCTGCTGCCCCTGGCGCGCCGGCTGTGGCGGGACCGGCTCGAGTCGCGCGCTTTAAAGTATCTCGAACAGCATATCCTAGGCATGACGCGTTCCATCGAAGAGGTACAGGGATATGAAATCCCCTGGTTATATACAGATTACCTACGCTCGGGCGATGCCCGCCCGCTGGCAGGTGTCTTCTACCATAACGCCATGGATGTGGTGGCGATGGCGGCGCTCCTGGCGCACGTCAATGACGTGTTGGAAAATCCGTATGACGGCGGCGTGGAGCATGGACTCGATTTCGTGGCGCTCGGTAAGCTGTTCGAGGACCTCGGTCACTGGGAGGAAGCCGCGCGCCTGTTCGAGCACGGGCTCGAGCTCGATCTAACGGAGTCGGACTTCGGTGTGGCGGTGAAGCGACTTTCCATCCTGCAGAAAAGGCGCGGCGACTTCGACGAAGCCCTCCGCCTGTGGGAGGCAGCTGCGGCGAACGGTCACATCTATGCCCATATCGAGATGGCAAAATACTATGAGCACAAGTGCCGCGATGTGAAGACCGCTCTAAAATGGACCCGTTCTGCTCAGGAGCATGTCCAACAGGCTGACCTGCCAGCCTATATGCGCAAGCACTGGCTGGCGGAAATTGCCCACCGCCTGGAGCGCCTCGAGCGAAAAGACAGTATATAATGTAAGCATTCATTTCATCGGAGGAGAGCCATGAATATTTCTGTCTCACAGGCACAGGGGAATGTCCCCGTTACCGTCCTTAAGCTCGACGGTCAGCTGGATGGCCAGAACTACCAGGAACTGATTACCAAGGCCCGGGAACTCTATGAGGCAGGGACGCGCGATTTCCTGCTGGATCTGAGTGACCTGACGTACATCAGTAGCGCCGGGCTGGTGGCATTGCACAGTGTAGCACTCCTGGCGCGCGGCGAGGAATTGCCGGATCCAGAGGGTGGATGGTCCGCCTACCGCTCCCTGGGTCGTTCCAGTGAGGCGGGCCTGCAGAAGCATGTCAAGCTCTTCAACCCGCGCTCGGAAGTGAAAGATGTGCTCGATATGGTGGGTTTTGGGAATGCATTTGAGATCCATAAAGATCTCAATCAAGCTGTAAACTCGTTCTAACAGTGCAGGCGACATGGGCAGCTACCATGTCGCTTTTTAGTGGCTGCTGGCATCAAGCCTTGCCAACGCAAGATACTTCGCAGGGCTTGTCCGATAAACGGGACAAGCGTTGAGGAGTCTGTATGAAGCGCAATATCGGTAACCTGGTCATCATTGCCTGTGTGATTCTGACGTGGATCGTCTGGTTCGCCTTTCCGCCCCACAATGATGGCAGCGACCCGACGTTTGTGCGGCGCTATGCCGGTGAGATCCTCGGTTCCACCGTCATTGTGCTGCTGTCGTTTTCCCTTTTCCTGTCTACACGCCCGAAATGGGCGGAACCCTATTTCGGCGGCCTGGACCGGATGTATATGACCCATCGCCGCACGTCCACGACTGCCT
>DAITPI010000221.1:0-7360 GCA_036833655.1 Anaerolineales bacterium
TCTCGATACTTAAGTATCTGTGCGTCAATACCGTATCGTCGGTATAGTGCCTGTACATTGATCACGCGCCACGAACTATCATGACCGGCGATAACGGTACAGGTAATGTCAAACGATCCCAAACATAAAACTGATCCAAGCCAACCAATGGTCTTTCAAATCAGGATCGATGGCCGTCTGGGTGATCAATGGGAAGGCTGGTTTGGGGAGCTGACCATCACACTGGAAGAGAATGGCGATACGCTCTTGACTGGACCGATATCCGACCAGGCTGCGCTGTTTGGATTGCTGAGAAGAGTTCGTGACCTGGGAATGCCATTGGTCTCACTCCAGCGTATTGAACCCCGACCAGATGTGTCATCAACATCGTTAGAGAAGGAGAGACGAAATGAACGAAAAAACGCAATTCGCTGACCCGGATGGGAAATGGATCTATCGCGTGGGCGGTCTCTCGGGGATTGTCCTGGGAGTAGGGTATCTTCTGACTATTCCAGTGACGATCCTTTATGCCGGCGGCTTCCCACCGCTCGGTGCTGAAGCGCGGCTGGCCTTTTTTGCCGAACATGCGGCAGGCTGGTGGGTTGCCACTGCTCTGATGGTCTTTACAGACCTGCTCTATGTGCCTTTCTTCCTGGCTCTCTACGATGCATTGAAAGTCTTCAACAAGTATTTGGTGCTGTTGGCTTTTGCCTTTGCAGGGTTGTTCGTCTTGCTGGATCTGGCAATCACCTGGACGGCATTCCCCTCGTTGATTATTCTGAGCGGCAAGTATGCCGCCGCCGCAAGCGATGCCCAGCGAGCGATCATCGTTGCGGCGGCGGGTTATCCGTCCGCGATCATTGATTCTCCCTTGTCCGGAATCTACGCGATACTATTTCCCGGAGTGGGCGAGCTTCTGGCGAGTCTCGTCATACGTAAGGGAATCTTCAGCAAGACCCTCGCATATATGGGAATGATCGCGGGTGTCTGCGGCATCCTAGCGGGAATCGGCCCGATCTTTATCAGCGAACTGGAAACGGCGCAATATATCAACGCCAGCCTTGCCATGATCTGGTTCTTTTTCGTAGGCCTCAAGCTCAACAACCTTGGGCAACAAAAGAATTGAGGAAAAATGAAAGCGATTGTTTACACTCAATATGGTCCGCCTGATGTCCTTCAACTTAAGGAGATTGCAAAACCGGAGCCTAAGGAGGATCAGGTACTGATAAGGGTCCGTGCGGCCTCTGCAAATGCACTGGACTACCGGCGCTTTGAGAAGTTATCGTCCCTGGGGCGTTTCATGGAAGAACGGCTTGCCAAATCAGTCGGCAAAGTACTCGGTGCAGACATTGCTGGAGTGGTCGAGGCAATTGGCCCGAACGTAAAACAATTCCAGCCGGGGGATGAGGTCTTCGGAGTATCCGCAGGATCCTTAGGCGGGTTCGCGGAGTATGCGTGTGCAGATGAACATCATTTGGCGCGGAAACCAGCTAGGCTATCGTTTGAGGCAGCGGCGGCTGTCCCCGTCGCGGCAATAACTGCCTTACAGGGTCTGCGCGACAAGGGACAGATTCAACTCGGGCAAAAGGTTCTCATCGTTGGCGCGTCTGGTGGCGTGGGCACGTTCGCGGTGCAGATCGCCAAAGCCTTCGAGGCGGAAGTGACTGCCGTATGCAGCGCGCGGAATTTGGATATGGCGCGCTCCATTGGCGCGGATCATGTCATTGATTACACAAAAGAAGATTTCACTCAAGGCGATCAACGCTACGGCTTGATCTTTGCCGCCAATGGAAATCATCCTCTTTCCGCGTATCGACGCGCGCTGAGCCCCCAGGGAAGTTACGTCTGTGGTGGTGGCGCAATGTCTCAAATTCTTCAAGCCATGCTCCTGGGATCTTTGATGTCGAGGAAAAATGGGAAGAAGATGGGTTTCATGGGGATTGCGAAACCCAACCAGAAAGATTTGATTTATCTTGGAGAGTCTCTCGAAGCTGGTAAAGTCGTACCGGTCATTGAAAGATGTTACTCATTGGATGAGGTCCCGGCAGCAATCCGCTATGTTGCAGAAGGACACGCCAGAGGAAAAGTTGTCCTTCAAATATCCTCATAGTTTCAGATCAATACGCTTATTACACCTTTGGTTGGATACGTCGGGCACTCATGTAACCTGAAAGCAGATTTTCAATAAGGAGAAAAACGCCAATGATCTCTTGAGTTTTGCGGGGTTGGACAACCCCGCAAAACTCGGACAGATACGAAACACTGCTCAAAGAGGAAATCTTTATCGGCATTCAAGACCGGCATATCCGCGACTTCAAAGTCATTCAGTTCCTGCGCCGTGAAATCAACCATGAGATCGAATTCATGACCATCATGGCGTTTGATTCGCTGGACGCCGTCTGCGAGTTCGCGGGAGAAGATTACGAACTGGCAGCGTTCCAGATTGGGTGAGGGTAATACCCTCCCGTCTTTTGAACGCGAAATCGGGATTTGACTTCATGTAGCCAGTGATCTGCTAAATACCGGGGAAACAGTTGGGCAAAAAGTCTCTCTGCTACAGTCTTTTGGGTCAAAATTATCCTTGCAGTTAGTTCAATCGAGTTTTGCCAATGTTCATTTGATGAACGCGATATTCGCGAAGGCTTGGGCAGTGGCGGTCCCACAAGGGGATGATATGGTCATAGGGTGAGCGGAAACCGTGGGCATGATACAATCCCCGCAACGCTGCCCATAGAACCCAACCAAGGAGAATACCATGAAGAACACCCTGCTCAGGGGGCTTTCTGTGATTATGCTGGCCAGCCTGGCGCTGGCTGCCTGTGGGGGAAGTGCGCCAGCTGCTACGCAGCCACCCGTTGAAGAGCCGCCTGTCGAAGCAACGGAAGCGCCTGCCAGCCAGGCGCCTGCCACAGAAGCGCCAACCGAGGCCGGAGGGATCCTGACCGTGGGTATCCCGGTCGAGCCGGAAACGCTCGACCCGGGCGACGCCGTCTATGTCCAGGAGCAGTTCATCCTCCAGAGCCTGTTCGATTCCCTGCTCTCGATCTCACCCGACGGCAATTTGCATGCGGGTCTTGCCACGAAATGGGAGCCGAACGAGGACTATTCCGAGTTCACCTTCACCCTGCGGGAGGATGTGACTTTTCACGACGGCACACCTTTCACAGCGGAGGCGGTCAAGGCTTCCTTCGATCACATTATGAGCGATGCCGTGCTCGAATCTGGCGGGAAATCCCTGCTGCAGGATCACCAGTACGAAGAGACCGTGGTCGTGGACGATTACACCGTGACGGTCAAGTTCGCAGTTTCCTACCCGCTCTTCCTGCGCGACGCCTCCCGCCAGTGGCTGAGCATCTCCTCGCCCACGGCACTGGAGAAGCTCGGGCAGGATTACGGCCGCAACCCCGTCGGCACGGGTCCGTTCAAGTTCGTCCGTTGGGACGCGCAGTCGCAGATCGTCCTCGAGAAGAATCCCGATTACAGCTGGGGACCCGAGTTCGCCGCACATGAAGGTCCTGCCCTGCTCGACCAGGTGATCTTCCGCATCCTTCCGGAAGCTGCCACCCGCCTGACCGCCTTCGAGACCGGCGAGGTGCTGATCGCGGGCGAGCCGCCTGCTCTGGATGCCATTGCCCTGGCAGAGTCTGGCAAAGCCTCGATACAGACCTTTGCCCAGCCGGGCGTTCCCGCCATCCTGATGATCAACACTGCCAAGGCGCCCACCGACGATCTCAACGTCCGCAAGGCAATGATCCTGGCGGTAAACCAGGAGGAACTCGCCCAGACCGCGTTTCAGAGTCTCGGTCTGCCCGCCTACGGTGTGGTCTCCCCTTCGACCTGGGGCTACAATGAAGAATCGGCCAGCCTCTATCGCTACGATCCCGAGGAAGCGGGCCGCCTACTGGAAGAATCCGGCTGGATCGACTCAAATGGCGACGGCATCCGAGAAAAAGGCGGCAAGACGCTGACCGTGGATTGGCCCGATAACCCCGCCTGGTCCGAGGCCTTCAACGAGCTCCTGATCGGCTACCTGACAGACGCCGGTTTCGACGTGCAGTACCGCTCCATGGACGATAATGCCGCCTACGCGGAGCTGCTTGCCGGCAATTACACGCTGGTCTACATGTACTGGACCCGTCCCGATCCCTCGCCGCTGCGCTACCTGTTCCACTCCGAGGGTATCAACGGCGCCGGCAGCGCCTGGACCAACTTTGTGGACGCCGACCTCGACGCGGCGCTGGCGGACGCCGACACCAATACCGACGAAGCCGCCCGCAAACAGGATTACCTCACCGCCCAGAAGATCGTCATGGAGAACGCGCTGGCCCTGCCGATGTTCACCGTCAACACCTCCTACCTGATGGCGCCGTCCGTCGAAGGGTTCGGGTTCGACCTGGAGGGTTATCCCTGGCTCTACGAGATCTCGCTTTCGCAATAAGCCTGTGCTGACCTACCTGATCCGGCGGATCTTCACATCGATCCTTGTGCTCTTTGGCGTCTCGGTGCTGGTCTTCTCGGTCATCCATCTGGTGCCGGGTGACGTGACCATGGCTATCCTCGGCCGCCAGAGGGTCTCTCTTGAACGAGTCGCCGAGCTGCGCGAGCAGCTCGGCTTGAACGATCCCATCTACGTCCAGTACGGGCGGTATCTCGGCCGGGCGCTGCGCGGCGACCTGGGAGTCTCGATCCGCAACAACCTGCCAGTCTCCAGATCTATTGCCGACCAACTCCCCAGCACCGCCGTCCTGGCGTTTGCCGCGCTGGCGGTTGCGCTGTCGATCGGGGGAGTGCTTGGCCTGCTGGCTTCCCTGCGGCATGGCTCATGGTTCGATACCCTGGTGATGGCACTGTCCGTCAGCGGGCTCTCGGTGCCGACGTTCTGGATGGGGCTGCTGCTCATCCTGCTCTTTTCTGTCAGGCTGGGACTCTTCCCCAGCATCTCGAGCGGGTCGAGCCCGGCCGAGCTTTTCCTCCCCGCCCTGACGCTGGGACTCCCCGAAGCCGCGGTGGTGGCGCGCATGGTGCGCGCCAGCATGCTGGATGTGTTGGGCCGGGAATACATCACCACCGCCCGCGCCAAGGGCCTGCCGCAGCGGGTGGTCATTCTCAAGCATGCCCTGCGCAACGCCCTCATCCCTGTGGTGACCTTTCTCGGCCTGCAGATGGCCTATCTGTTGGGCGGCGCCACCATCGTCGAGACCATGTTCGCTCGCCAGGGCATCGGGCGGCTGGCGGTGCAGTCCATCTTCAGCCGCGACTACCCGATGGTGCAGGGCGTGGTGCTCGTCACGGCGATCATCTACGTGCTGATCAATACCTTTACCGACATCACCTATGTGTTCCTGAACCCGAAGATCCGCCTGAAATGAGCGCAGACCTGCTTTTCACCGCACCGTCCGCCCACTCGCCGGGTATGCGCCTGCTGCGGCAGATCTTCCGCAACCGCAGCGCCCAGCTCGGCGGCGCCCTGCTTCTCGTTCTGATCTTCGTCTCGTATGCCGCGCCGCTCTTCACCGACAGGGATCCCAACAAGACCGCTCCCTCTGTCGCCCTCACGCCGCCGAGCCTGGAATTCCCAATGGGCACGGATGGCATCGGGCGCGACAATTTCACCCGCTTCCTCTACGGCGGACGGCTCTCGCTGCGCGTCGGCCTGGCAGGCATCACCATCGGCGCGCTGATCGGGATCGCACTGGGTCTGATCTCGGGTTATTTCGGCGGCTGGCTCGATTCGCTGGTCTCGTGGTTCACCGATGTGCTCATGGCGTTCCCCGATATCCTGCTGGCATTGGCTATCATCGCGATCCTGGGCCCTGGCATTTCCAACGCCATGCTGGCTATCGGGATTGCCTTTGTACCGTCCTTCATGCGCCTGACGCGCAGCAGCGTCCTCGCGCTGCGAGAGATGACCTACATCGAAGCCTCCCGGGCCCTGGGCAGCTCCGACGCCCGCATCCTTGTCCGGCACATCCTTCCTAACTCGGTTCGGACGCTGCTGGTGCTGATCACGCTGGGGATCGGCTCCTCGATCCTGGCAGGCGCGGCGCTGAACTTTCTGGGACTGGGTGCGGAGCCGCCCACCGCGGAGTGGGGCGCGATGCTCAACGCCGGCATGAAATTCGTACGCCAGGCCTGGTGGCTGACCGTCTTCCCCGGCCTGGGGATCTTCCTGGCTGTGCTGTCCATCAACCTGATCGGCGATGCCATCAGCGATGCCGTGGCAGGCACCACGGTCATGCCGGAGAAGAAATAGAAATCCGCACGGAAAAGAGTCACATGGACGGACAGGACCTGCACGGCAAAGCTGCCCTCATCACGGGTGGCAGCACGGAGATTGCCGGCGCGGTGGCATTGGCGTTGGCGCGCGCCGGGGTAAGCGTCTGCCTGTGCGGGCGAGAGGTGAGCCTGCTTGAGATTGCCGCCGGCCGGGTAAGGGCAGGCGGGGGAACCTGCCTCACCATCGTCTCGGAAGTGGAGGGACTCGAGAGTGCTGAGTCTGTGGTTGAGTTCGCGTGCTCGGGACTGGGAAGACTCGATATCCTGGTTCTGGTGTCGCCGTTCTGGGCGGGGGGCGAGATCCACGTCCACAGCGTGCGGACCTGGGACCTGGTGCTGGGCGCCAACCTGCGCGAGCCTTTCTTGATGGCGCGCGCTGTTCTGCCGCTCTTCCGCACGCAGAGGCAGGGGGAGATCCTGGCGATCGGCTCCGATTCGGCCCTGGACATCTACAGACAGGATGGCGCCTACGGGGTTGCCATGCACGCTCTGACAGCCTTGATGGATCTAATCCGCCTCGAGAACGAAGAGCTGGGCATCCGCACCCATGTCCTGGCGCCGGGCGTGGCCCTGACCACCGAGACCGATTCTGAGGGCCGGCCTGCCCTGACCGCCTCACACGTGGCGGACTGGGCCGTCTGGCTGCTGACCCGTCCCGGTCATTTACGGGGGAGCGGACCGGTACGCATCCAGCCCATCTGAGAGATCTCCGATCCAGTAGTGATCGGTGCCCACGATATATGTTTGCAGGGAATCATCGCCCTGGAAGGAAATGGGCTCGCGGATCGACATGAGTGCCCTATTGGCCGACATGCGAGAAAGACTGGGCACTGGTGCTTTACGTTGTCTCTGACCTTAGGCGGTGAGGCGGCGGCGATTGCCTTGCTGACCCGCGGGAAGATCAGGACCGGAACTCTCCTACGGTGATGGCACCAGACCCGCGAGGCAAGGGGAGGAGCCCCTGCATCAATGCATCATCTCTTCAAACATGGCTTTCAAGATGGCAATTTCAACCCTGCGTTCATGCTCCGGCATTCCATTCTAGTTCAGATCATAATGGACTTGTGGATTAGCGTAGGCGGCGATCATGGTCTGTAGAAGATAC
>DAITPI010000222.1:0-7300 GCA_036833655.1 Anaerolineales bacterium
GGACACCTGCCTCGCCATCCGCACGATGGTCGGGCGGGGGCACTCTGTCAGCGTGCAGGCCGGCGCCGGCATCGTGGCGGATTCGGATCCGGCGACGGAATTTCAGGAGACCGTGAATAAAGCGTCTGCGATGCTGAGAGCCATTGATATCGCGGAGACGAATACCTAACATGTCGTTGCGAGCGCACGTTGCGAAGCAACCCCGGTTAAGAGGAGATTGCTTCGCCCTACGGGCTCGCAACGACATAGATGTAATGAAAGGAAATTAGTATGCCTCCAACCAAACCCCGCCTGCTCACCGGTGACCGTCCTACGGGACGGCTGCACCTCGGGCATTACGTTGGCTCGCTGGCGAACCGCGTGCGCATGCAGCACCAGTATGAGTCGTTCTTCATCATCGCGGACCTGCATACGCTGACTACGAAGCCCGAGCCGCAATACATCAAGGAGATCCCGCTATATGTGCGCGAGACGGTGCTCGATTATCTCGCCGTGGGCATCGACCCCGAGATCAGCACGATCTTCGTGCAATCGGCGATCCCCGAAACCTACCAGCTGAACCTGCTGTTCGAGATGCTGGTGACTGTGCCGCGCCTGGAGCGCATCCCTTCTCTCAAGGACATGGCGCGCGATGCCAACATCGACTCCATGCCATTTGGCTTGCTCGGCTACCCGGTCCTGCAAGCGGTGGACATTTTGCTGCCGCGTGCCGAAGTGGTCCCGGTGGGCAAGGACAACCAGTCCCACGTGGAGCTGGCGCGCGAGATCGCCCGGCGGTTCAATAATCTCTATGGGGAGGTCTTCCCCGAGCCCGAGGCAATCATCGGCGATGTGCCTACGCTGGTCGGCACAGACGGGCAGAGCAAGATGAGCAAGTCCCTGAACAACGCCATCTATCTCTCCGACGATGCGGCAACTGTGGAGCAAAAGGTGATGGGGATGTACACAGATCCCAATCGTCTGCGCGCCACCGACCCGGGCACCGTGGAGGGCAACCCGGTCTTCGTCTATCACGATGCGTTCAATCCATCCAGGTCAGAAGTGGATGATCTGAAGGAGCGCTATCGCGTTGGGAAGGTCGGCGATGTAGAGGTCAAGAAGAAGCTGGCAAAGGCGCTCAATGACTTCCTGGAACCGTTCCGCGAAAAGCGCGCCTATTACCTCGCCCACCCCACCATTCCGCGCGATGTCCTTGCCAATGGCATCCGTCGCATGCAGAACGAAGCCAGAGAGACTATGGACATCGTCCGCTCGATCACCGGCCTGGAGTATTCCTTCGACCTCTTCGCCGATGAAGTGGATATTTTTGGTGAGTATGACTAACTATATGTCATTGCGAGGAGCCCGTAGGGCGACGACCCTGGCACCTCCCGCCAGGGCAGGTGAGCAATCTCCGATTAACAGGAGATTGCTTCGGGCGATCCTTCGACTGCGCTCGGCGAACACTCGCTCCGCTCAGGACACGCCCTCGCAATGACATGAATGGAGAGACTATGCTTGCTCTAATCGACAATTACGACTCCTTCACTTATAACCTCGTCCAATACCTCGGCGAGCTGGGCGCGGAGATCCGCGTCTTTCGCAACGATCACATCACGCTGGACGAGCTGATTGCCCTGAAGCCGGATCACCTCGTCATTTCTCCGGGACCCGGGGAGCCACTCAAAGATGGGGGAGTGTCTCCAGAAGCCGTCAAACATTTCACAGGCAAAATCCCGGTCCTTGGCGTTTGTCTTGGGCACCAGTGCCTCGGCGCCATCTACGGTGGGAGGGTAGACCGTGCTGCCCGTCTCATGCACGGAAAGACATCGCCCGTCAACCACAACGGGCAGGGAATCTTCAAGGACATTCCCTCGCCCTTCGAAGGGATGCGCTACCACTCCCTCCTTGTCCATGAGCCGGTGCCGCCAGAGCTCGAAGTCCTGGCGAAGACCGCCGAAGGGGAGATCATGGCGCTCAAGCACCGCGAGCATCCCACCTACGGCGTTCAGTTCCATCCCGAGTCCATCCTCACCGAACATGGTAAGAAGCTGCTCAAAAACTTTCTCGACCTGAAGCCTGCGCCGGTCGCAGGAGGAGAACACACGATGCTCAAACCCTTTATTGCCAAAGCCATCAACCGCACGGACCTGACCGCCGAAGAAGCCCAGGAGGCGATGAACATTATCATGACGGGCCTGGCGACGCCTGCTCAGATTGGTGCCTACCTGATTGCCCTGCGGATGAAGGGTGAGACCATCCCGGAGATCACGGGGTCTGTGCGAGCGATGCGTGCGAATGCCGTCCGGGTGGAGCTTTCGCCAACGGAGGAATCGGTCTATGACATCGTTGGCACAGGTGGTGATGGCGCCCATACCTTCAATATTTCCACGGCCGCTGCATTCCTCGTGGCCGGCACAGGCCGTAAGGTTGCCAAGCACGGGAATCGCGCCCAGTCCTCTCACTGCGGTTCGGCAGACGTGCTTTCGGCCCTGGGGGTCAACCTGGAGCTCACCCCCGAGCAGGTCGCGCGAGCAATCGAAGAGATCGGGATTGGCTTCATGTTCGCTCCCAAGTTCCATCCGGCGATGAGACACGCCATCGGTCCGCGCAAGGAGATCGGCCAGCGGACCATCTTCAATATCCTGGGTCCGCTCACGAACCCCGCGGGCGCACAGGTCCAACTTACGGGAGTCTTCTCTCCTTCTCTTACCGAGCCGCTTGCCAATGTGCTCAAGGAACTGGGCTCGCGAGCAGCCCTGGTGATCCATGGCGCGGGGGGCACGGATGAGCTCAATACCTGCGGCGTCAACCGCGTCAGCCACCTCAAAGATGGCGCGGTCCGCACGTACGATCTCGACCCGACCGAATTCGGATTTCAGCCCGCCACGGTCCAGGATCTGCGCGGTGGCACGCCCGATGAATCGGCGGTGATGATGAGAGAGCTTCTTTCCGGTAAATTGAATGGCGCACGCCGGGAGTCCGTTTTGCTGAATGCGGCGGGTGCCCTCGCCGCCGAGACCGGTGACTTCCAGTCCGCCCTCGACGAAGCGCTGGAATCACTTGACTCTGGCAAAGCCCTCGCGAAGCTCAACGCGCTGGTCGAGTATTCACAGAGCTTTCAAGTCCTCCAATGAGCATTCTGGCTGAGATCATTGCCCGCAAGCGGACGGAGGTCGCCTCGCTTGACGCTCGGAGCTTGCGGCGCGCCGCGGAAGATTCGCCTGCCCCGCGGGATTTTCTCGCCGCACTCTCCCCTCGCCCTATCGCGCTGAGCGGAGCGACGAGTGTTCCTAGAGGAGCGCAGTCGAAGCGGGGAATGAGCGCAGGGGTAAGTGCCAGCCCGAGATTGATCGCCGAGCTCAAGCGCGCTTCGCCTTCGAAAGGGATCCTTGCTCCACACCTGGATCTATTTGAGGTGGCTGAGATCTATGCCCGGAATGGCGCCTCTGCTATCTCTGTGCTCACGGATGAAAAATACTTCCTTGGAAAACTGGAAACGCTGCACGAGCTTCGTTTCCTTCGGAAAATGGAGCTGCCTCTCCTGCGGAAGGACTTCATCATCGAGGAAGCGCAGCTTTACGAATCCCGAGCCAACGGCGCCGATGCTGTGCTTCTGATCGCAGCTGCATTGGAGGATGATGCCCATTTCGCCGACCTGCATGCCCTCGCACTCCACCTGGGACTGACGCCGCTTGTCGAAGTGCACGATGAAGAGGAAAGCGCGCGTGCACTGAAGCTAAACGAGGTTTGTCTGATCGGGATCAATAATCGCAATCTTGCCACGTTTGAAGTGACCTGGAAACGACCGAGCGCCTGCGCCCGATGATCCCCCGGGATGTTGTGGTGGTTGCCGAGTCAGGCATTTTCACGGCAAGCGATGTCCACCGATTATCGAATGCCGGCGTCGATGCCATCCTGGTTGGCGAAGCCCTGGTGACCGCGCCGGATATTGCTGCAAAGGTACGTGAACTTTCCAGAATGGAGAGTCAAAAATCCAAAGCCCGGGACCTCCTTCAACCTTAAACCTTCGACTTATGACCAAGATAAAGATCTGCGGAATTCGAACAGTGGAAGATGCCATCGCCGCCATGGAAGCGGGCGCGGACCTGATCGGGTTCAATTTCTACCCGAAGAGTCCTCGCTACATTACCGTTGGTCGCTGCCGCGACATTATGGCTGTGATGCGTAAGTACGGTCACATCCTGTGCGTCGGCGTGTTTGTGAACGCCACGGCAGCAGACGTCCGCGCGACGATGGATACCTGTGGCTTGAATCTTGCCCAGCTCCATGGCGATGAACCGGCGGAGATGGTGCAGTCGTTGGATGGGCGAGCGTTCAAAGCCTTCCGGGGCATTCCCGAGAGCGTCGCCGGTTTTGCCAGAGAGGAAGCACCTGCACTCCTGGTCGATGCCTCCGTCAAAGGCGCATATGGTGGAACGGGCGTGACGGCAGATTGGGGCGCTGCCGCCGAACTGGCGAGGCATTATCCTCTCCTGCTGGCAGGCGGTCTAACCGCGGAAAACGTCGGGGCGGCGGTGCAGCGAGTGAGGCCCTGGGGCGTGGACGTTGCCTCCGGTGTGGAGTCAAGCCCGGGGAGGAAAGACCCGGTCAAGATGAGAGCGTTTGCGCAGGCGGTTCGATTGCTGGAGACCCCTCTCCTCTCTCCAAGCTCTACTTTCTATCCCTCGAGGAACTCATGACTCTGCTACCCACCAAGTTTGGCCCCTATGGCGGACAATTTGTCCCCGAAACGCTGATGCCAGCCCTCATCGAGCTCGAGGAGGCATTCGTCTCCGCCCGGCAGGATGCAGAGTTCATGCGTGAGTTCGACAAGCTCATGGCATCCTATATCGGGCGGCCCACACCTCTGACCTATGCCAGGAGGCTTTCGGAAAAACTGGGCGGCGCGCAGATCTACCTCAAGCGCGAGGACCTGGCGCATACGGGCGCGCACAAGATCAATAACGCGCTGGGTCAGGCGCTGCTGGTCAAGCGCATGGGGAAGAAGCGCATCGTCGCCGAGACCGGCGCGGGGCAGCACGGGGTTGCCTCTGCCACCGCCGCCGCACTCCTCGGGCTGGAGTGTGTCGTTTACATGGGCGTGGTCGATATTGCCCGGCAGGAACCGAATGTCTTTCGCATGAAGCTGCTTGGAGCGGAAGTGCGCCCCGTCACATCCGGGACGCAGACGCTGAAGGATGCCATCAACGAAGCGATCCGCGACTGGGTGACGAACGTGCGCGACACGCACTACCTGCTTGGCTCGGCGCTGGGACCTCATCCCTACCCGACGATGGTGCGCGAGTTTCAGTCGGTGATCGGACGCGAGGCGCGCGAACAGATGCTGCTCGAAACCGGGCGCCTGCCAGACACGGTCATTGCTTGTGTGGGCGGCGGCTCCAATGCCATCGGCATCTTCAGCGGATTTGCCAAGGATGACCAGGTGGAGCTGATCGGTGTGGAGGCCGGGGGTAGCGGCATCGAAACGGGCAAACACGCGGCGCGCTTTGGCGACCCCTCCAAGGGACGTGTAGGCGTGATCCATGGCACGCGCACGTATGTCTTGCAGGATGCAGATGGGCAAATCGCAGAAACGCATTCCGTATCGGCCGGATTGGATTATGCCGCGGTCGGTCCCGAGCATGCCATGCTGCGCGACACGGAAAGAGCGTTTTACACATCGGCAACCGATGAAGAGGCCCTGGAGGCTTTCCAGATGTTGTGTCACACCGAGGGGATCATCCCGGCGCTGGAATCGGCGCATGCCGTGGCGGAGGTTGTCAGGCGCGCGCCCACAATGAAGAAGGACCAGGTTGTTCTGGTGAATTTATCGGGGCGAGGGGATAAGGATCTGAATACTGTCATCAAAGAGATCGGCGATAGTCGATAACTCGATATTCGAATATCAAATTCAAGATTTCGAGGAGCCATGAATCGAATTGAGTCCGTTTTCCGCAGCAAGCCTATATTCATGCCGTACTTTCCGCTGGGCTACCCGGATCTGGCGACCTCTATTGACGTAATCGAGGCGCTGGCAAAAAACGGCGCGGACTTGATCGAGGTGGGATTGAGTTTTTCGGACCCGCTTGCCGATGGACCGGTGATTCAGAAAGCCACGCAGGTTGCTCTCGAGAAGGGCATCACCATCAAGAAGTCGTTAGCAGCGGTGAAAGAATTACGTGCGCGCGGGGTAGAGATCCCCCTGGTGCTCATGGGATACTACAATCCCGTGCTGGCGTATGGCCTGGAACAATTCATCTTTGACGCCAGCGATGCCGGAGTGGATGGCTTCATCATCCCCGATTTGCCGCCCGAGGAAGCACAAGAATTTACCTCCGCGGTGAGCGAAGTGGAAGTGCAGCTACTTGGTGCGAATCGTCCTTCGACTTCGTCCCGATGGGGCTCTGCTCAGGGCGGGAATCTGCCATTAATCCAAATGCTTGCGCCGACCACACCCGATTCGCGGATGGAGATGGTTGCGAGAAACGCAAAGGGATTTATCTATCTTGTCTCTGTGACCGGCGTGACCGGGGCGCGCCAATCCCTGGCGGAGGGACTCGGGGATCTGATTGCCCGGGTGCGCGAGCACACGCATGTGCCGGTCTGCGTGGGGTTTGGGATCAGCACCCCGGAACAAGCCAAACAGGTGGGGGCGATGGCCGACGGGGTGATTGTCGGCTCGGCGTGCGTGAAAGCGATCGGGAGCAGTGAAACGCCGCTGGAGACAGCAAAGGAGTTTGCCCGGAGCTTTGCCGAGGCACTAAGAGATTGACGTATCGGTTCTCTTGGCAATCTCGATTGTGCTCCCGGGTTCGAAATTGCCTGTAAACCGCCGGTATGCCGATTCTCTATCCGCGCCGCCCTCGTCCGATAGGAGCAGTTGTTCTCCGTAGGCAACCAGGTCTTCGACCACGCGCTCGTAGCGATAATAGGCCATTACGGCACGATCAATGCTTGTTTTTCCATAACCCTGATAGAAGACCGCTTCCTCGTGTTCGCTGTTCCAGAGGAAATCAATCCCGCCGCCGACAAACATCAGGTCACGTTCCTTCGGCGCAAGCAGGGGATTATCCCAATCCACGACATAAAGTTTGCCGTTCTCGGTAATCAATATGTTTGCACCGTGAATATCCGTGTGACATAAGACGAATTCTATGGATTTGGATTGCAGTTCTGAAGCGAGTTCTTCTGTATGCCCGATTAAGCGACGAATTTCATTTTTGTGGGATTTCAGGAATCTGGCTAATTTTGCTGCAATGAGTTCCTCGAAAAACGTGCTCTCAACGTGCCGCTGCAGATCCTTTAAGCGTTCGCGCCA
>DAITPI010000223.1:0-7292 GCA_036833655.1 Anaerolineales bacterium
GGCGCGCCAGGCATCCCACAGGCCGATCTGGCCGGTACGCACCGCCTGGCGGACGAATGCAGACCGCCGGGCAGCCATCATGCGGGGTGGGTAATCTGCCTCCGCCGCCTGAATGCTCTTGAACAGCTTCATGAGCTGCTGATCGCTGGCAAGAATTTCCTCTTTCACCTCCGCCGGGCGATATTGCTCCACCTGGGCGATAAACGCCGCTCGCCGTCGCTTCAGCAGCTCGGGCGGATATTCGCTTCGGACCGATTGAAGCTCTCGTAATCGCTGATGGAACTGCCGGCCTTCGGGCAGCGGCTCTTGGACCTCCCCCCTGTCGGTATGCTGAATCCTGGCAATAAAATCCGCCCGTCTGGCGGCTAACAACTCCGGAGGATACTCGACGTCCGATGACCCCAAGCGTTCCAGAAGCTCTATGATCTCCCGATCTTCGTTGTGATCGTGCAGAGAAGCAGTGGGTTTCATTAGACTACCTTGTGGTTGAGTGCTTTGCGCAGCTTTGCAACTCCACGATTCTGGATAACTTTGACATTATATACTTCTTTTCCGATGATGTCAGCAGTTTCACGCAGGCTGAACCCTTCCAGAAAGCGCAGGACAATGACGTGCCGTTGATCTTCGGTCAGCTGGTTTTTGATGATCCGGATCACATTTTCGAAGAGGATCTGATCCTCCAGGCGGGAAATGGACGATTGCCCATCCCGGCGTAAGAATTCAGCCGTCTCGAGGGGGGCCTCGCGGCGGGACGAGCGTGCCCTGTCGATGATCAGATGATACGTTGTCTCGTAGAGATAGGAGCGCAGGTTGCTGCTGGGACCATTCCCGGCGGACAGCTGTTCGAGCAGTCTTGCAAAGACATCCCCCACGATATGATCTGCCTCCAGCGGATCGTTGCAGATTCGCAGCGCGTAGTTATAGAGCGCCGAGGAATAAAGATCGAAGATCTTTATCAACGCCTCCTGATTCATCTGCCTGGCAGCGTCCAACAACCTGCTGTCGGCTTCCACTGGAATCACAGCCATAGGACCGCCCGGGCTACGCCCCGCAAGACATAAGAAAAAGATGATTTCATTTACAAATAAAGACTTAACCTATCATAGCGCATCTGGATTAAAGGATAATGATTGCGCCGTAGGACAAGTACCAATGTGATTACAAAAATGTAGCGGATAATGTCGTAAGCGCTCGCAAAATGGATGGCCGCCTGCCGTGAGAACGCCAACGTGTCTAACTAAGTTGTTGTGCTTTTATTATAGCACTTAATGGTTCTCGAGGGCGCGCGTCTGGACATTAGCGATTCATAAGGACAAACCCCTGGGCATCTCACGATGATCAGGGGTTTCACGATGAAATCAGGCAGCAACTCGGCTATACAACGATATTGACCAGCCTCTTTTGTGCCACGATAAGCTTTTTTGGCTGCTTGCCGTCCAGAAACTTGCGCACATTCTCGCTCGCCAGCGCTGCCGCTTTGATCTGCTCTTCTCCTGCCTCCGCAGGGACAACGATCCGGTCGCGCAGCTTGCCATTGACCTGGACCGGGATTTCGATCTCGTCTTCCTTCGCAGCGGCTTCGTCGACCTCCGGCCAGCGCTGCTGATGGACTGAGTAGGGCTTGCCCAGCTGGTTGGTCCACAGCTCTTCGGCGACGTGTGGAGCCACAGGCGCCAGCATCTTCAGGTAAATCTCGGTAGCTTCCTCCCAGGCGGGGGTGCCGGCCGCGCCCGCCTCGCGCGCTTTATACATCTCGTTCAGCAGCTCCATCAGGGCGGAGATGATCGTGTTGAACTCGAAGTTCTCGAAATCGTCCGTGACGCGGCGCAGCGTCTGGTGGACGCGCCGGCGCAGATTCCGCAAGGACTCGCTTCCCTGCTCTAGCGGGGTCTGCGCCCGCTTTGACAGGGTCTCAGACCCCGTCTGAACATCGTCAGTGAACAACGCCCAGACCCGGCGCAGCCAGCGAGCGCTCCCCTCGATACCCTGCGAGTCCCAGGGCGCGCCCATTGCCCAACGGGCAAAGAACATCAGGTAGGCGCGCACGGTGTCCGCTCCGTAACGTTCGACCAGCACGTCCGGCGCGATCACGTTGCCGCGGCTCTTGGACATTTTCTCGTTGTCCTCGCCCAGCACCATGCCCTGATTGCGCAGCTGGATCATCGGCTCGTTGCCCTCGGTAATGCCTGCATCGCGCAACGCCTTATGGAAGAAACGGGTGTACAGCAGGTGCATGGTGGCATGCTCGATGCCACCGGTGTAGGTATCCACGGGCATCCAGTAGTTGTATTCCGCCTCCTCGAAGGGACCATTCTTGTAGTGTGGCGACAGATAGCGCAAGTGGTACCACGACGAGCACATGAAGGTGTCCATCGTGTCGGTCTCGCGCGTGGCGGGCTCGCCGCAGACCGGGCAGGTGGTGTTCTTCCAGGTCGGGTGCAGCTTCAACGGCGACTCGCCCGTCGGCTTCCACTCCACATCTTCGGGCAGCATTACAGGCAACTGGTCCTCCGGTACGGGATTCCAGCCATGGACATTGCAGTAGATCATGGGGATCGGCGCGCCCCAGTAACGCTGACGGCTGATCAGCCAGTCGCGATAGCGGTAGTTCACCGCGCGCTTGCCGATGCCTTTCTGCTCCAGCCATTCGACTACAGCTTTGATCGCCGGATTCTTCATTCCTTTTGCTTCGGTAGCCTGCGTCCGATTGAACGCGCCGCTGTTGATCATGATCCCCGGACCGGTATAGGCGACTTCCATCGTGTCCCCAGTCAGCTCGATCCCCTCCGGTTGAATCACGGGAATGATCTGCAGCCCATACCTGCGCGCAAACGCGAAATCGCGCTCGTCGTGCGCCGGGACCGCCATGATCGCGCCCGTGCCATAGGACATTAGCACGTAATCGGCGATCCAGATCGGGATGCGCTCATCGTTGACCGGGTTAATGGCATAGGCGCCGGTGAACACACCGGTTTTTTCCTTGTCTACAGCCTCCCGCTCGATGTCCGACTGGCGCGCAGCCTGCGCCTTGTACTCCTCCACAGCGGCCCGGTGTTCGGGCGTGGTGATCTTGTCCACCAGCGGATGCTCCGGGGAGAAGACCATGAAGGTCGCGCCCCACAATGTGTCGGGGCGCGTGGTAAAGATCTCGATAGGATCACCGGGCGTATCATCCCCGTAGGGGGCGGTCTTGAAGATGACGGAGGCGCCTTCGCTGCGGCCAATCCAGTTGGTCTGCAGCGTTTTGACCCGCTCGGGCCAGTCGATGTCGTCGAAGTGCAGCAGCTCGTCGGCATATTTGGTCGTGCGGAAGAACCACTGCTCCAGCTCTTTCCTGATGACCGGCGTGCCGCACCGTTCGCAAAGACGCTCCTCCCCGATAACCTGTTCGCGCGCCAGTGTAGTATTGTCCTTGGGACACCAATCCACCGCCGACATTTTGCGGTACGCCAGGCCCATTTTGAACAGCTGGATAAAGAACCATTCGGTCCACCTGTAATACTCTGGGTCGGACGAGACGGCTTCGCGCTCCCAGTCGAACATCGCGCCCATCGAGCGCAGCTGCGTGCGCATCCGCTCGATGTTCTCGCCCGTGCGCTTCATGGGATGGATCCCCTCCCGGATGGCGGCGTTCTCCGCGGGCAAGCCGAACGCGTCGAAGCCCATGGGAAACAACACGTTGTAGCCCTGCATGCGCTTGAAACGCGCCCGTGCATCGGACGGCGTCATCGCGTACCAGTGACCGATGTGCAGGTCGCCGCTGGGATAGGGCAACATGGTCAGTGCGTAATGCTTGGGGCGGGTCTCGTCGATCACGGCACGGTAGAGCCTGTCCGCTTCCCACTGCGCCTGCCATTTTTTCTCCAGCGCCGAAGGCTGGTAGGATTTGTCTTTTTTTGTAGTGACTGCTTCTTTTCTGGTTTCTTCCATTCGTTCCTCATGAATGTAATTCTCAAGTGTTCGATTCGAATCTCGGTTCCGAGCCGAGGAGGCTGAGAAGAAGAGGGCCTTCTTTCCAGATGACAAGCGGAGCAGTCCTGAGGATGCAATTAATGCGGAAAATCCATTTCATTCGAGCCTCCTTTCCTATGTATTCGGGGTCCGCCAGCTTGCCGGCGGCCCGGACCGAGGGTCCACGACTCCGTATTAAACAAAAATCCCTTCATCCAACTCAGGGACGAAGGGTTACTCCGCGGTACCACCCGGGTTCGCTCGAAGGTCTGGAAGGGCACACGTCGCAGGTTTGTTCCTTCAACATGAAACCTCTCAGCTTTCAAACGCTCTTTATCCGCTATAACGGGCTTACCCGTGAATGGCTATTCGCAGCCTGGCTGCGTTCACCATCCCAGCTTTCCCTGGAGGGAGTACAGGCGAGTTCGGTCTTGGGGATCTGGCATTCCCGTTCGATGCCGTGGAAGGGCTCACACCTCGCTTTCCCTTCTCGCTGACGGGATGACCTACTACTCCTGTCCTGGCTTTCCTATATCGATTTAAGGGACGGCGCCACTGGCACGCCCCTTACAGGTGGACCCAGGGGGATTCGAACCCCCGACCTTCTCAATGCCATTGAGACGCGCTCCCAACTGCGCTATGGGCCCGGATATACAGTGTTCAGTTGTTAAGTTATCAGTATTCAGTTTTGTTCAGTGACTGATTACTGTTTGCTGCACACTGTTCACTGAACAGGTGGACCTGAGGGGATTCGAACCCCTGACCTCCTCAGTGCGATTGAGGCGCGCTCCCAACTGCGCTACAGGCCCATAAACGAGGCGAAGGACATTCTACTTGAGGCAGGAGGGTATGTCAAGCAAACATGGGCTGAAATTGTGCGCGTTCCGGGACGAGAAAGGCGTTAAGAGGTTGAAAAGACCATGCCAGGCACTTGCCTGTACAATAAGCACACATCTTTGCAGAAGGGAATGTCAACATGACAGATACCAACGTTCTCCCTACATACCGGATTATGGATCTGCAGGAAGCCGAACGCCCCCGTGAGCGACTGGCTTCCCTGGGACCGCAGGCTTTATCGAATGCCGAGCTGATCGCCATACTACTCAGGGTCGGCGTGAAAGGCGAGAGCGCCGTCGCCGTAGGGCAACGGTTGCTGAGCAAGTTCAATGGACTCTCCGGCCTTCACCGGGCACCGTTTGAAGAGCTAAAACAACAACATGGATTGGGCGATGCAAAGGCTTCTCAGATCAAAGCCGCCATCGAGCTGGGGCGGCGTCTGCCTCTCGAATGCCCGGAGGAGCGCGCTGCGATCAACTCCCCTGGTGACGCCGCGGCGCTGGTGCAGTATGAGATGGTGCGACACGAAGCTAAATCGACAACTGTCTTGCAGTAACTAATGACAAGACCTGCCATTCCATTGGCAGTACCCTAAGTAGACGTGCAAGAGCAGTAATGCACTTGTGCGGAGCTCTACTGACAATGCAACCTCAGATCATCTGACACCACATTCGCGAGAATAAAGTGTGTCCTGAAAAAGTGTCTACGGGACGGGGGCTAGGGTCTGGCAGTATGGTTAACACATGTGAACGCTTGATAAACGTCGTAAATTGTAACGAGCTAAAGACACGAAGCAAGAGGCTCGAGCCAAAAAGGCACGTAGTAGGTACAAGGGCTCATTTCTCCCTTGTCATGGACACATATACTACCGGCGAAAAGAGCGAACCTAACCTGCCAATTGTTGTCTGTTTAGAACGTGGAAACCCCATAATCCCGCCTCTTCAAAGAGGCAGGGAAACCGCAAGGCAACCTGTTGGGATTGTGGGCATAGGAACGTGGAAAAAGCGAAAGCCAGTCTGTAATGGACGGGACAGGGATTGAGCCACAAGGCAACATCATCCCACGGGAAACCGGGCTGACTTCCACAGGGTCTCTAATCACAAGAGAACTTGACAAACTACTGAAAGAGGCAAAGCAGATGAAAGCGACAGAAACTGACGCTTGTGCAGCCTCTCGCCAACCCGTTGACTGGCATGCCATTGAGTGGCAAAAAGTCAACAAAACGGTGAAGCAGCTTCAAGCACGTATTGTGAAGGCAACGCAGGAAGGCAAGTGGAATAAAGTGAAAGCATTACAACACTTGCTGACCCACTCGTTCAGCGGAAAAGCACTTGCCGTCCGACGAGTGACAGAGAATCAAGGTAAGAACACACCTGGGGTAGACAAAGAGATTTGGAACACACCCAATAAGAAAGCGGCAGCCATCCTTTCGCTGAAACAAAGAGGCTACAAGCCTCAACCGTTGCTGCGAAAGTATATTCCGAAAACCAACGGCAAAAAACGCCCTCTTGGTATTCCAACCACGAAAGACAGAGCTATGCAAGCATTGTATTTGCTGGCACTTGATCCAGTGGCAGAAACAAAGGGAGATCCAAACTCCTATGGATTTCGCTCACAACGATCTACAGCAGATGCGATCGAAGCATGCTTTGTTGATCTAGCAAAGAGAAACTCTCCCCAATGGATACTGGAAGGCGACATCAAGTCGTGTTTCGACAGGATAAGCCATGACTGGCTACTAGCCAATATCCCAATGGATAAAGCTATGCTCAGAAAATGGTTGAAGGCTGGCTTCATGGAAGAAGGTATGTTGTATCCAACCGAAGAAGGAACTCCGCAAGGAGGCATCATCTCTCCGGTACTGGCTAACATGACTCTCGATGGACTAGAAAGAGAACTGTCGGTGAAATTCCCACGGACAAAAACGGGAAATACACCCAAGGTTAATCTGGTTCGATATGCAGATGACTTCATCATCACGGCGAAAAGCAAGGAATTGCTTGAAGAAGAAGTTCTGCCACTGGTTAGAAATTTTATGACCAAACGTGGACTGGAATTGTCCCCCGACAAAACCCGCATAACGCATATCGAAGATGGTTTTGATTTCCTCGGACAGAATATACGCAAGTACAAAGGAAAATTCATCATCAAACCATCCAAGAAAAACCTGAAAGCAGTCTTGGACAAAATCCGAAAAGAAGTGAAGGCCAACAAGACGACAACAGCAGGTTATCTGATTACTCAACTCAACCCGATCATTAGAGGCTGGGCGAATTACCATCAGCACATCTGTAGTAAAGATACCTTCCACTACATGGACTTCGCACTCTTCAAATTGCTGTGGCAATGGGCAAAAAGACGACATCCGGAAAAAGGTGCAAGATGGATCAAAAGAAAGTACTTTGCATCCGTCGGAAATCGCAACTGGATATTCACCGGTGAAATTCACAGCTCCACAGGCAAATCCAAAAAGGTTCACCTTAGAGTTGCATCACATACTCAGA
>DAITPI010000224.1:0-7214 GCA_036833655.1 Anaerolineales bacterium
AAAACAACTATCCCGTTGTGCAATCTCGCTGCTTGGCTCTAATAATCCCCAAATTATCGCCAGGCTGAGGCCGCATAAGCCTGACCTGCCTCAAAGGCATAGATATGGTTTAAATCAAGACGCATTCAGTCAGATTTAGTTACATTAGAAAATAGATACACTTTCATTGCTAAGGTGACATGCAAACAGGTCGCGATCGGGCGTTCGCTCTATGCAACACGCATTTTCCTGCTTGATGGCCACGTTCGGAATTCCCCGCCGCGTCAAATGTAAGGCCGGAAAACATCGCTTTTCGCGCGACCTTCAGGTATCGATTGTGTTTTTCCAAATCAGGAGACGTCGAATGCGATGCTCAATTCATAAAGAATAAGGAGAGTGCAATGGACCTATCTGTTGTTGCTGACTGGTTTACCATTCTGTTCCTGCTGTGGTATGGGTTGAAGCAGTTCATACCGGCGCTTGGTAAGGGTTTCTTTCCATACGTAGGCGGCGTCCTAGCCCTGGCTGCTGCACTTTTTACAGCCTTGAGCACCTGATGACTTTTTTGAATTTGGGCACATTCAGGAGTCTGGCTCACTCAAGTTCCATTTGCATGATTGGCAGAATGCGCGGCTGGCCTTCCAGATCGTATCGCCGCTCGCTGACCCTCCGCAGCCCCATCCTCTCATAGAAGCCGACGGCATGTGGGTCTGCCTCCAGCTGTAGGACTTTAAGGCGCGCCTGGCGCGCCTGTTCCACTGCATGGAGGAACAATGCTTTTCCGACCCCCGTGCCGATGTGATCTGGGAAAACCCACAGGTTCTCCAGCCAGGCGATATCATTTCGCTTTTCGAGCGTGTAAAAAGCGACCACTGCTTCATCCACAAGGGCAACCCAGCATTCGTTCTCCCGGATGTATTCTGGATGGAAGGTTAGCTGCGGCCTCCAGAGCTCCATCCAGCGCTCGGGATAGCCCCAGTGCGCTTTGGCGGCGAGAGCAATCCGGGTCAATCGACTCGCCTGTTCCGGGCTGGCTCGTTGGATGGAGATCATGGCTGTTCAGGACCGAGCAACAGGCTGGCGGACAAAGAAGCGCTTCTTCCCCCACCGGTAGAACTGGAGAATAAATACAAGGCTCAAGCCTCCCAGCAGGCTTGCGCCCAGGATATCGCTAGCCCAGTGCTCGCCGAGATAGATCCGTGAGGGACCCACAAGGACAATCAGGCTCCCTAAAAGGATCAGAAGCACGGTCCGCAGGGCAGAATGCTTGAGCAAAGTAAAGACCAGGAACCACAGAAAGCCCAAGTAACCGATATAGAACATCACGTGACCACTAGGAAAGCTGTAGCTATCGAGCACTTGGAACACAGTTACCAGGTCAACCGTGGGGCGCGGACGCCTGATCAAATCCTTGACAATCAGATTCACCAGCCCGGGCAAAAAAGCGGACACGAGCGAGGCAACCGCCTCCCAGTGCAGACCGAGGCGAAAGATCAACAATGCCACCACCCCCGGGACTATGATGGACTGGGGCATGAAACCCAGCCAGCTCACTCCTTCCATGAGGCCCGCAAAGAGCGGGGAATGGAAAGATTGCAGTGCTCTCGTGATCTGGATATCCACTGCGAGCAAGGGCGTTTCACGAATAATGAGGCTCAATACAGAGAATGCGGCGATCGCCGCAAAGAGCGCCACCTGAAAGGACAGCCGGCGGTATTCCCGTTTACGCGGGGAAGTCGTCTCGGCCCTGACTGTCTGCTGGGCTGTATCCGTATTCTCTTCCATTGAATTCTCACCACTAAAGTTCGATGTTCCAGATCATCTAAATTCTTTCACGTCCATTCAGGATATGCGCGGCAAGAAAATTATCCTACGATCCGTATCTCGCGCGGCATATCAGACAGGACATCGGCGCCAGTTTCAGTAATGACCACATTGTCTTCGATGCGCACGCCGTTACGGCCCGGCAGATAAATGCCCGGCTCCACGGTGAACGCCATCCCGGGCTGGAGCAGCTGCATATTATCGCCGCGCATATAGGGCTCCTCGTGTCCCTCCATGCCAATGCCGTGCCCGGTGCGATGGGTAAAGTATTGGCCATAGCCGGACTTCTCGATCACAGCGCGCGCAGCTTGGTCCACAGCCGCGCACGGGACACCGGGCTTTGCCGCGGCACGACCTGCCGCATTCGCCTCCTGCACGATCTTGTGGATCTTCCGATACTCTTCCTCCACATCCCCCACGGCAAAGGTCCGGGTCAGGTCGGAGATATAGCCATCGTAGGTCGCGCCCCAGTCGACGACCAGAAGGTCGCCAGCCTGCAATCGGCGGTCGCTCGGTGAGGCATGCGGGTTGGCTGCGTTCGGACCGCCGGAGACGATCGGGGCGAAGGGCATCTCGGGTTCCGAGCCCTGCTTCAGCAATTGCACGACCAGCTCAGAGGATAGTTCCTTCTCCGTCATCCCGGTCTTGATCGAGGGGATCGTCGCTTCCAGGGCGTCCTGCGCGATCTTGACTGCGCGGCGCATGGCTTCGATCTCGTCCTGATCTTTTCGCAGGCGCAAGCTGGCGAGCACATCGCTTGCGTCGGGGTAGTCCGCTTCCGGCGCGCCGGATTTGACGTGCCGGAACTCGAGCAGGCGCAGTTGGCGCGGCTCGACTCCTACCCGCTTCCCGTCCAGGCCCAGCGTTTGGGCAGCGCGCCGGAAAGCGCTGTCCCACTCGGCTGGATTCTCGGGATAGGCGAATACTTGCAGCGCGTACGGCAGGGAGACGACCTTCTGCAGCTCCAGCTCCGGCAACACGATGGCGGGATCCTGATCCCGAGCGAACATCAGCACAACGGGACGCTCCATCAAGTGAAAGCGGAGACCGGTCAGATGCGTGAGGGTGGGACCCGGGTTCAGAATCACGGCGTCCAGGTCCGAGTTTCGCAGGGAAGCATTGAGCTGATCGAAGCGGGATTGAGGCATGGAAATTCTCCTTTTATGAGCCTTGCAAACATTTCTCCGGCTGGTCCAGCGACGGAGGAACCAATCTTCGCAAGGCTGCTTCCAGATATCACCGAAATATACTGTTTGCAGATGATACCATCATGAAAACCGCAAAGCACTCTCGGGCTTTGCGGTTTGATTCTACACAGTCAATGCGATTCTGGGGTCTAATCGCTGTCGTCCTGGACGTCATCCTTGGGCTGCTTGCGCGGACGAGGCGGTTCGATCACAGCTTTAGCCGCCAGCGCGATTTGCAGCACTTCATCCATGTGACTGACGGGGATGATCTTCAGCTCCGATTTGGCCGTCTTTGGTAGATCCACCAGATCCTTCATATTCTTTTCGGGCAGGATGACGGTCTTTAGCCCGGCGCGATGCGCCGCCAGCACCTTCTCGCGTACCCCGCCGATCGGCAGGATGCGACCGCGCAGGGTGATCTCGCCGGTCATGCCCACGTGCTTGAAGCCGGGACGACCCGTCAGGGCAGAGACGATCGCCGTTGCCATGGTGATTCCCGCCGAGGGTCCATCCTTGGGGATGCCGCCTTCGGGCATATGAACATGGATATCCATGCGCTCGAACACGTCCAGATCGATGCCCAGGGCGGGCGCACGCGACTTGATATACGTCAGCGCCGCCTGCCCGGATTCCTGCATCACCTCTCCCATTTGCCCGGTCATCTGCAGCCCGCCCTTGCCCTCCAGGATGGCAACCTCAACAGGCATAATCTCGCCGCCGTTCTCCGTCCAGGCCAGGCTGGTGACGACGCCGACCTCGTCCTTACGCTCCGCTTCGGTCTGGAAGACCTGCTGCGGACCAAGGAACTTCTCGATCGAATCTGCCGTGACAAGAGTCGGGTACTTGCGTGCCTCGGCTTTCATCCGTGCGATCTTGCGACAGACCCGCCCAATCTCACGCTCCAGGTTACGCACGCCGGCTTCGTAGGTGTATTCCCCGATGATCCGCCGGATAGCGGCTGGCTCGAAGGTGATGCCCAGCTCGTCTATGCCGTTTTCGTTCATCTGGCGAGGGATCAGGAAGCGGTTGGCGATCTCGAGCTTCTCTTCCTCGATATAGCCGGGAAATTCAATCACTTCCATGCGGTCGAGCAATGCCGGGGGAATCGTGCCCAGTGTGTTCGCCGTCGTCACAAACATAACCTTCGACAGATCGAACGGCAATTCGAGATAGTGATCGCTGAACGCATAGTTCTGCTCGGGGTCGAGCACTTCAAGCATAGCGGAAGCAGGGTCGCCGCGGAAATCGGAGTAAAGCTTGTCGATCTCGTCCAGCATGAATAGCGGGTTGGCTGTCCCGGCGCGTTTCATGGTCTGGATAATACGTCCGGGCAGGGCGCCGATATAGGTGCGGCGGTGCCCCCGGATCTCGGCTTCGTCGCGCACGCCGCCCAGGGAGACACGCACGAATTTGCGCCCCAGCGATTCGGCGATCGAGCGCCCCAGCGAGGTCTTGCCCACGCCGGGGGGACCCACAAAGCACAGGATCGGTTGCCGTTCCTTCTTGGGCTTGAGCGAGCGCACCGCAATGTATTCGAGAATGCGTTCCTTGGCTTTTTTGAGCCCGTAATGGTCGCGGTCCAGGACCTTGGCTGCGTTCTTGACGTCCAGGTTGTCCGGGGTGATTTGCCTCCAGGGCAGATCGACGATCCAGTCAATGTACGAACGGATGATGCCCACTTCCGGCGCCATGGGTGGCATCTGATTGAGCCGGTCGAGCTCCTTTAGAGCGACAATCTTTGGCTCGTCTGGCAGGTTGGCGGTTTCGATCTTCTTCTTGAGCTCTGTGACATCGCGGGTGAAGATGTCGCCTTCGCCCAGCTCGTTCTGGATCTGGCGCATCTGCTCGCGCAGATAGTATTCGCGCTGGCTTTTATCCACCTCACTCTGCACGCGGGAGTGGATCTCGTCTTCGAGCTCGAGCACATCCACTTCCTGGGCGAGGATTTTGTTCAGCGCCTGCAGGCGTCCGCGCGGCTCCGCCAGCAGCAGCAGGCTTTGCTTGGCTTCGGCATTCAATGCCAGCGAGGTGGCAACCATATCTGCGAGCCAGCCCGGCTCTGAGATATTCAGCGCAAACAGATGCGCTTCCTCGGGGATCGACCGGTCCAGCTGGACGCAACGCTCGAACAGGTCCAGGACAGAGCGCATGAGCGCCTGCGTCTGGCGATCGGCAGCCTGAGGCTCGAGGATGACGCGACAGCGCGCCATCAGGTAGGGCGACGTGCGGATGAACTCGACCACCTCCACACGGCGACGGCCCTGCACCAGCGCGGAGTGGGATCCATCTGGCATTTGCAGCAGGCGCCCCACCGCCATCTCTACACCGATAGGCAGGAAATCATCCACGCTCGGGGTATCCAGGTCAGGATCATACTGGGTCAGACCGATCACGGTCTGTTCCTTGTTCTGCGCCTCCTGCACCGCCAGTAGCGAGCCTTCGCGTCCCACAAAGATCGGCGAGACCATACGCGGGAACACGACCAGGTCGCGCAGCGGCAGCACGGCGGCTTCGATCATGCCCTCTTCATCGGGCTCACGGTTGGGGATGCGATACAACTCCTCTGTGCGTTGCGAGAGGGTTAGGTCAAAGTTGTCTTCTTCTTCGTTCCAGTCTTTTATATTTGCCATTTCTTACTCGTAAGGTATTGTGAAATCTACAAAGGCTGTATCGATCAGGCTTGATCGCCGGTAGAAGCCCTGGCACGGTGTTTATCCCGCTCCTCCCATGCTCTCATGACTTCAGCCGTCACAAACATCGAACCAGCGGACAAAACAATACTACCATCTTTTTCTGAGATTTCCAGCGCCCGCTGGAGGGCAGCGTCTACGGGGATTGCCGTCACAGCCTCCAGCCCAGCTCGCCCTGCCAACTCAAGAATCTTCTCCGGCTCGAGCGCCCGGGGATGGTTTGCCCGTGTCACGATCAGGGTTTTGATTTTGGGCTTCAGCTCGGCGAACATGCCGGGGATGTTTTTGTCTTCGGACGCTCCGAAGATGAGCGTGACCATTCTGCCGGGGAAATGCTCCTCCAGCGTGTCCCGGAGCTTGACAAAAGAATCCTGGTTATGCGCAGAGTCGAATATCACCGGGGGATCGCGTTGCACCACTTCGAAGCGGGCGCGCCATTGTACTTCAGAAAACCCCTTCCGGATGGCGTCGTCAGAAATGGGAATGCCGCTGGCTGTCAGCGCGGTGTAGGCGATCGCGGCGTTCTGAACCTGATGAAATCCGAGGAGCGGCAATTGCAGGCTTAATGTTCCAGGTCGCAGGTTGTCGGCGATTGACAGAGATTGCCCATTGAGTGATGAGGTGAGCCGTTCGAATGTTACATCGCTTCCCACGAGAATAAAGCGGCAATTCCTCTCTTTCGCTACACGCTCCAGGACTTCGAGAGCCTCATCGACCTGAGGAGCTGAGACGACCGGGATTCCTTCCTTGATAATGCCAGCTTTCTCGCCCGCGATCTTGGCAAGCGTATCTCCCAGCACTGCCATGTGGTCATAGGAAAGGGATGTGATCACCGCCACACGGGGTGTAACCACATTGGTGGCATCCAGCCTTCCCCCAAGACCGACTTCGATCACCGCGGCATTGACATCGTTTTTCGCAAACGCCAGGAACCCGAGCGCGGTCGTGATCTCAAATGTCGTTAATTTCGGGATTCTCGCGACGGCTGGTCTGACTTCCTCCACCAACTCGATCATCTGCTCATGCGAGATCGGTTCCCCGTTGACCCGGATCCGCTCCACGTAATCCAGCAGATGTGGCGAGGTATACAAGCCAACTTTGTAGCCGCCAGCCTTCAATCCCGAGGCGCAAAGCGCCGATACGGAGCCTTTGCCCTTGGTCCCTGCCACGTGGATGATGGGATACTTCTCCTGAGGATTCCCAAGTACCTCGAGCAATGCGAACATGCGGTCCAGGTTGAACTCCGCCCTGGCGAGCTCGGACGAATGTTTGAGACTATAATCCACGAAAGAGTAGAGGTAATCGAGCGCTTTGTTATATCGAGCTTCGATGTCATTCATGCGAGGGATTGTAAAGGTTAATCGGTAAATCGTAAACTTGTGTTGACTGCCCGGCACTTTCCGGCACCGACCGCCAGGGCAGATGGAGGGCGTGTCGAAACATTGCAAGGTGAGCTGTGGACAATTGTTTTATCTGCCGTAAGCACAAGGGACATGAAGCTGCCCCTCCCGGCGGGTATATCTATGAAGACGAG
>DAITPI010000225.1:0-7212 GCA_036833655.1 Anaerolineales bacterium
TTCACCGCGCCGACGCGATAGACCGTCACGCCCGCGCGGGCGATCAGGCTGCGACCGGGCTCCAGATGTAGCTGCGGCAGGCCCAGACCGCGTCCCTGGCAGCCTTCGATCACTGCCTCTGCAATGCCGCGCACATAACTCTCGATGGATGGGCTGGGCAGCTCATCCTCATGATAGGCAACGCCCCACCCGCCGCCGGGACAGAAGTGCCATTCTTTGCGGAAGCCAATTTCCTTTGCAAGGTCCAATGCCATGTCGATCGCAGGGATTAATGGCTCAGGATCGCGGAAGTTGGAGCCCTGGTGGAAATGGATACCTTTGAGAGGAAGACCGTGATCCCGGCAGTAGCGCGTGGCTTCGAGGATTTCCTCCCGCGTCATGCCGAACTTGCTGTCATGCTGGCCGGTCTGGGTGTGGGCGTGATGGGTTGTGACAGCGACGCCGGGTAGCAGGCGCAACCAGAGATCTGGTAGTTGGTAAATTGGGAATTGGGAGTTCGTAATTTGTGATTGGATGTGTTCAAGTTCTGTGAGATTGTCCACCGCAATTGTCCCGGCGTGCTCCAGCGCGGCGCGCAAATCTGACATAGATTTATTTACGCCGTGCACAAGGATGTTTTCCCGCGGCACGCCGCCTGCCCGGGCAATTGCGATCTCGCCCTCGCCGGTGCAATCCACCAGGAGAGCGTGAGTCTGGGTCCACTCGGCAATCGCTTTACAGAGAAAGGCTTTGCCTGCGTAGGTAATACGTGTGGTCGCAGGATAGAAGGTCTGCAGGGCGGACTGGTATGCTGCCACAGCAGCATCGAGGTTGAGCCGATCGTAGAGGTATAGCGGCGTCGCGTAACGGTCCGCCAGAGAGGCGAGGGCGTGTCCTGCCAGGAAAAGCACGTCGTCCCGAATCTCGATGGAATCCGGGAAGAGGGCGAGGCGGTCTGCGATACGAAATGGAGCGGAGGAACTGGTAGGCATGGAAGGATTTAGGAGCTCTGAATTTTGTCGGACGAATTTGCGGCGAAAACGCGGTTCTTGCCGAGCCGTTTCGCCATCAGCTCGGCGTTGTCGGCAGCGAGGAGCAATTCCTCCAGCGAGGAGGCATCGTCGGGGTAGGTTGCCACGCCAAGGCTGATCGTATAGCCAGGCACAGGGGAGTGATCGCCGTTCCGATAAGGTACGGACGCCTCTGCCGCGCGTCGTAACCGTTCTGCCAGGCGGATGGCGCCCTTCTTCGTCGTGCTGGGCAGGATCACGGCGAACTCCTCGCCACCATAGCGCGCTGCCATATCGGGCTCACGCACGTTGGCACGCAGCATGTCGGCGATCTCACGCAGGCGCACATCGCCGGCGGGATGGCCCCAGCGGTCGTTGTATTCCTTGAACGAGTCCAGGTCGAGGATGATCAGGGAAATGGGCAGGTTATAGCGGGTTGCCCGCGTCATCTCGGACTCGAGAATGTCATCGAATGCCCGGCGGTTTGCCAGCCCGCTGACCACATCGGTCATGGCCATCTTCCTGACCTCGGCGTGCAGGCGGGCGTTGTCAATGGCGACCGCGATCGAGCCGGCGAGGGCATTTAGCAAATTGACGTCGTTCTCGTCGAGCGCCGGGCTGAACGCCGCTTCGACGCTCAGGACCCCCAGGACATTCCCCTCTTTTAACAACGGAACGGCGATCTTGCTCTTCACATCGGCTGCGGCGCGGACGAACTCCGGGTCCTGGCTGACGTCCGCGATGAACTGGGTTTCCTTCAGGCGTGCTGTCCTGCCAACCACACCCGAGTGGATGGACATCTGGGGAACAAGCGTATCCTCCGGATAGCCAAGCTGTGCGCGCAGATGCAAAACATCCTCCTCCAGCAGGTAGACACCGATATACGTATAGCCAAAGGAAGTACGCAAGAGCTGGATGACATTGTTCAGGATCTGGTTGAGATCCAGGGAAGAGGTGATCGCGTGCGAGATGGACTGCAAAGCGGTCATCACCTGCAGCAGCTCCTGGGTGCGGGCATACAGCCGCGCCTTTTGAAGCGCGGTGGCAACCTGGTTTGCCAGGGTCTGCAGCGCCTGGACATCGTCCGCCTGGATGGCATTCCGGGCGGCGCTTTCGACGTAGAGCACTCCCAGCAGAGCGCCCTTATCCAGCATGGGCACCCCCGCTGCCGAGCCGCTGCGCGCGACACTGGAGAAATAATACGGATCGACCGAGACGTCGCCGGCGATATGTGCCCTGTGTGTCTGTGCGACGTGACCAATGATGCCAGTGCCGACCTTCTGCCGGTATCCGCGCAGATAACCGATGTCCTGGCTGCCCGAGATGGCAGCGATCTCCAGGGTATCGCCATCCACCAGCAGGGAGATGGCAGCTTCTGCATATCCAAATTTGTGGACCACGGTCGCCAGCGTACGCTCGAGGATTTCCTTCACCTCCAGGCTATCGCCGATCTGCCGGCCTGCCTCCTCGAGCAGGCTCAGCTGGGCCGAGCGACGCTGTTCGACGCTCAGCAGGAACTGTTCCCGGGCGTATTTGCTCGCCAGCAGGATCTGCTGGCTCTCCATCGATCGCCGCCCGTAACTGGAAAAGCCGACCAGGGCGCAAAAGACGAAGAGAAAAACAAAGATCCCCTCGGCGCGGGGATCGATCATGCAGATCGCAAAGACACCGCCCAGGATGATCGCCGAGGTGATCAAGTATCCTCGGATCGAGAAGAACAGGTCGCTCATCAAGATCGCAATGATCAGATAGTAGAGCAGCGACAGGTCCCGCGTATCCTGAAGGTTCCGCATTAGAACGGTGGCAAATATGGAAGCAATGAAGAGTCCCAGGGTAAGGACAATCGAGATCGCGAATTGTCCCTGGCGGTTGAGATAATAGGCAATTGCCAGCAGTCCAAGCAACACCAGCGTCAGTACATCGGCTGCGCCGGCATCGCCCCGGCCCCAGCTCGCCTGAAATTCCGCGACGATCCCCCAGACGATCAGCAACAGCAGGATAATATTTAGAATGCGCGAAAGGTGGCGGGTCCTTGCATCCCCGATCCAGGCAGGGTCAATCAACCCTTCCCAGATCTTTCTGAACCAGTGGGCCATGTCATGCTCACAGCCAAGAAACTTCATCGGTCACTGCGGCGCTTTCCAGTGGAACACTGGATGCTTATTCGCCGAAAAATAGTTCCCGCCATACTTCCCAGTTCGGCATCTGCGTGGGGACCGGCGTGGGGGTGCTGGCTTCGACAGGCGTGGCGCCCGGCTGACCGATCGGTACAACCGGCAGATCGCCATCCTGGATGTAGTGACCGTCATTGCGCGCCCATTCTTCCACCGCTGCATTCGAGCCCGCGTACGCCACCTGAGTCTGCAAAGCAAACTGGGTCTGGATCGCCTGGGTCGCCTGGGTCTGGATCAGCTGGTTTTGCTTGTTCAGCATGTTGAGCTCCTCGAGCCGGCGATTGAACTCGAGCACAAGGAAGACCAGCACCAGCATGCCGATCAGCACCAGCACACGGCGAAGATTGATCGGGATATTTAGCATCGCCCTATCTTAATCGTTATCGAATTCCCTGACAAGCGGCTATAATGAGCGACGCAACCCCCTAAACACAAAGGACACCACGGGCACGAAGGAAATCCCGAGTCAAACGCCCTTTGTGGACTTCGTGTCCTTTGTGTTTAAGCGGAACAAACCGATGAATTGGAGACTCCAATGCCGAAAGTGAAGCAGATCAATCACGTGGCGGTCGTGGTCGACAATATGGAAAAGGCGCTCTCGTTCTGGCGTGACGCGCTGGGAATGGAGCTACACGAGCTGCGCGACGTGCCCGCCGAGAAATCGCAGGTCGCTTTCCTGCCGCTGCCCGGCTCGGAAGTGGAGCTGGTCCAGCCCACGACGGAGGATTCCGGGATTGCAAAGTACCTCGCCAAGCGCGGACCCGGGATGCATCATCTCTGCCTGGAGGTGGACGACATCGAGGGGATGATGGCGCAGCTCAAAGGCAGGGGCGTGCGCCTGATCAACGAAGCGCCGCGCACGGCTGCCGATGGCAAGAAGTATGCCTTCATCCACCCCGAAAGTACTTCGGGTGTGCTGGTGGAGCTGTATCAAATTTAATCCCTCGCGCTGAGCGGAGGGCAGCGATCTACTGCCCGCAGACGAAGCGCGCACTGCAAGGTTAGATGCGCTTCGTCTGCGCTCCTCAAGGAGCGTTCGTCGCTCCGCTACCCTGCGGGCACGCTGTCAGCGCGGATAGGCTGCCATGCTCGAAACCATCCCCTCCATCCTCCGTGACCAGTGCGGTCTGAACCCGGAGCGTCCCGTCCTGGTGGGCGTCTCGGGCGGGCCCGATAGCCTGTGCCTGATGAGCGTGCTGCGAGAGGCAGGCTACCGGGTCATCGTGGCGCACTTCAACCACAAGCTGCGCCCGGACGCCGACGCGGATGCCAACGTGGTGGAGCAGACCGCGGCGCGGCTCAACCTGGTCTCGGTGATCGAAAGCGGGGACGTACGCCTGTACGCGGAACAAAACAAGCTCTCCGTCGAAGAAGCCGCCCGGAATATGCGCTACCTCTTTCTCATGGACCAGGCGCACCGGTTCGAGGCACAGGCGGTCGCCGTGGGTCACACCGCCGACGACCAGGTGGAGACCGTCCTGATGCACTTCATCCGCGGCGCCGGGCTGGCCGGGCTGAAGGGCATGAGCTACCGGACTGTCATTCCGATGTTCGACCCGACGATCCCCATCGTCCGGCCCCTGCTGGATACCTGGCGCGAAGAGACGGTGGTCTACTGTGCCTCGAACGGCTTCCGTCCCCGGCATGACCCGAGCAATGCCTCGCTCGATTTCTTCCGGAACCGGCTGCGCCACCTGCTCATCCCCACACTCGAGTCATACAACCCGCGCTTCCGCGAGGTGCTCTGGCGCACCTCGCGCTCCCTGGCTGGCGATTATGAGGCACTTTCGAATGTTGTGGACGAAGCGTGGAAGGCGTGCGCCGTCCAGGAGCAGGCAGACTTGGTCACGTTCGAGGCGGCGGCGTTGGCTCAACAGCCGGTTGGGCTCCAGCGTCACCTGGTCCGGCGCGCCATGGAGCGGGTACATGCCGGCGAGTCAGACGTGAGCTATGCGGTGCTGGAGCGCGCCTCGAATTTCATTAACGCTGCGGAGGAGAGTCATCGCGTCCGCATAGACCTGACAGGCGGTGTCCATCTTTTGCGTGAAGGAAGCTTGATCTACGTGGCGAACGCAAACGTGACCCTGCCGATCGAGCGCTGGCCGCAGATGCCCGAGGAGAGCAGAACGATCCCGCTGAAGATTCCCTGCCAGATCGCTTTGCCGGGGGAATGGAAGCTGAGCTGTGAGCGCTGGAACCGGGCTTCGCTGGCGATGGAACAAGCCCTCTCGAACGACGACCCCTTCCAGGCCTGGGTGGATGCCAACGGCATCGACGATGCGCTGGAGCTACGCGTGCGCCAGGATGGCGATCGCTTCCAGCCGCTGGGCATGGATGGGCACGAGGTGAAGATCTCCGATTTCTTCATCAATGTGAAATTGCCGCAGCGTGCCCGTGACCGCTGGCCCCTGTTGTGCATGGGCGAAAAGGTGATCTGGGTCCCGGGCTATCGCCCTGCGCACCCCTTCCGGCTGACCGAGTCGACCCGGCAAGTGCTGTATTTTTCGATGACGAGGGGATAAAAACAACACGGTGGTCGAGTGGACTGGTTCGCGCTGAGCGGAGCCGTAGGCGAAGTCGAAGCGTCCAGCCTACTCGACCAACGGACTTCCAGCTACTCCCTACTCCCCGCCAACTGCTTCAATTTATTGTGCAATTCCCGCCACTGGATCTTGGACACCCCGAGCTTCTGGCGGATCTTGTCGGGCTCGATCCCGGCGCGGTAATCGTTCAGCGCGCAGGTCCAGCGGCACATATCGAAGGAGAGGTGCTTCGTCAGGCCGGCTTCGTTGCCGATATCCTCCAGCAGATACTCCAGCCGCCGCGGCGACCAGGGGAAGACTTGCTCGGTCGGGTGGTCCACACTGCCGCTCTGCGGCGTGCTTCGCTTGTACTGGATGAGATACTCATTGTAGGCGGGCACCCAGTCATCGGGCAGGATCAGCTTGCGCTCCTTGTAGCGGTTTGCCGGGCTGGCATAGCGGATGAAGATCTGCGGCCCGTTGGGGGTATCCAGCTCAATGTGCTCGAGCTTGAGTCCCAGCGTTTCGCTCTTCTTGATGCCCGTGGTGAGCAGCAGATAGACGAGGGTATAGGGGCGGGCGTCGGGTTTTGCCCCGCGGCGGTGACGGTCCGCTGCCAGCAGGGCTGCGTCGTACTCGTCGGGCGTGAGCACGATGGGCAGTGGGCTGATCGCCGAGCGCTGCGCGACCTTCTCCGCCGGGTCTACCAGCAGCACCCCGTACTGGTGCAGCCAGCGGAAGAGGGATTTGGTCGCCGTAATCCGGCGCGCCAGCGTCTTGGGACTGCACGGGACGAGGCGCTCATTCTCCATCCATTCAAAATAGCGGTTGAGGTCCTTCGTCGTGATCTTCGCCAGGGTTGTGTCTTCGGGCAGGAAACTCGTCAGCAGCCGCACATCGGAGAGGAAGGCTTTGATCGTGTTGGGGGAACGACCCTTGTCGGCAAGGTACGCCTGCCAGGAGTTGATCGCCGAGGCAAGCGTGCTTTGCGGGGTCAGGTGTGAGATCATTTGTTTGTCGGGCATGGTTAACTTCTTTCTCTTGCGTATAGTTTAGCGAAAAACGGGGTCCATGTCAACACCCTGATGAATGGGGACTCATAAATCAAGTTTGCCCGCCAGCCTGCCCAAAAACGAAAAACAGGCGACCAAAATCACCTGTATCCCCATCTTTTCGGTTGCAGATGTGACACTTGCGCTTGGCGCGCACCTGCCGCCTGCCCCGCATAGTACGGTCGTGCGTGGTGCGCGGTCGGTGCCGGGGCGTACAGGTGTGCGAATTGGGAGTACACTTTACTATGTGCTCAAGGATCATTTAGGCTCTGCCAGTGTCATCACGGATTCGGCGGGTGCGATCGTGACGGGAGCCCAGGAGCGCTATTATCCCTTTGGCGAAAAGCGTCTCAATGGCACGATGCAAACCGATAAATTGTTCACGGGGCAGAGGGAGATGGCGGGCTTGGGGATCTATCAATTTGGGGCACGGTTCTATTCGCCCAAATTAGGCAGGTTCCTAATATTACAGCGC
>DAITPI010000226.1:0-7193 GCA_036833655.1 Anaerolineales bacterium
CGCTCCCGGCCTGGAGACTTCACGCATATCGCCCGCGATGCTCAGGATCACAGGGATCGTCCGGAGCGCCTTTGCCATGCCACCAACGCCGGTCGTCTCCTGTCCGATTAAACCATGTCGAAGTCCCAGGTACTCGTCGCGGCGACGCGCCTCCATGTGACCGACTCGCAACTGCGTGGTCACGTAGTCGGCATCCCGTACGGACTCGCGTTGATTCGTCGAGAGAATGACCTTGAACGGTGCCCCCCTGGCAGCCACCATCCGTTGGGCGAAACTACCGACGATCTGCAGACGCTCCTCGTCTATATCCATCAACCAGAGCTCGTCGAGCGGAAACTCGTCCGTACGCGAAAGGAAGCCATTCACCAGTTCGGGTGTATACGTCGAACCGCCGCCAATGACTGCGACCTTGAGCATTTTACTTTTCCACTCCCGTAACGACGATGCCCTGCATGAACTGCCGCTGGGCGAGGAAGAAAATGACTGCCGGCAACAGCAGAGTGAGCACAGCTGTCGCGGCAGAGCGACCCGGATAGGTGCTGAAGGTCGTGACGAACGCGCCGATCCCGACCGAGATCGGATAAAGCTCGGTCTTGCCAATCAGGTAGACCAACGGTTCAAAATACTGGTTCCAGACGAAGAAGAAGTGGAAAATGGTCACCGCTGTGATGGCCGGCCCGGCCTGCGGGATGATGATCGAGAACAGGATTTGCAGCGGGTTGGCGCCGTCGATCATGGCGGCCTCGTCCAGTTCCTTGGGAATACTCATGAAATACTGGCGCAGCAGGAAAACATCGTAGGCATTGGCGAAGAAGGCGGGCACCAGCAAGGGCAACCAACTGCCCGTCCAGCCCAGTTTATTGAACAGGATGTAGAGCGGGATGATGGTAGCCTGGGGGGGAAGGACAATGGTAGAGATCAAGATAACGAACAGGATGTTCTTGCCCGGCAGCGGAAAGCGAGTGAAACCGTATGCCACCAGGATGCAGGCGAACAGCGTGCCGATGGTGCTGATGCCGGCCAACACCAGGCTGTTGCGGAACAGGCGCGTAAAATTGACCTGCTCCCATGCGTCGATGAAGTTCTTCAAGTTAGGGGAAAAGACGTACACCGCCTGCCAGGTGCGCCAACGACCCTGGACGTTGAACACGCCCTTCTCCGGCTGGGCGGGATCCAGCATATCGCTGTTTTCGCGATAGGGCTTGACCATTGCCAGCTGCCTTGTGCCGGTTTCCGTTGGCACGTTGTAGAGCGGGTATTCCTGACCCTGGTAGCTGAAAGTGGCAGGTTTGGCGGGCCAGAGCGGCGCTCCAATGGTCGTCATCTGTGAATCGAGCTTGAAGGAAGTTATCAGGACGTAGGCGAGCGGCAGCAGGAAGATAGCCAGCACCAGCAGGCCAAGTCCGGTGACGCCCAGGCGGGCGAGTACTTCGCGCATTGTGGTCTGTAGGCGCCGGGAGGCCGAGGTGGCAGAGGCGCGGCCAGTAAGAGAAGTTGTGGTCATGTCATTACTCCTGTCTACGAGCTCAACTCACCGCTGGCGTAGTACACCATACGCTGGCCGAAAAAGAACAGAACAGCTGTAGCGGCCATCGTTACGACAAAGATAACCAGAGCTAGCACCGATCCATAACCCATCTGGGCTAGCGGAAAGGCCGTGCGGTAGAAGTGCATCGGGAAAAACAGAAGCGACTTTTGCGGATCGCCATTGACGCCTCCGATCAGCAGCGCCGGCACAAAAAATTGAAACGCCCCGATCAGGCCGATGGTGATATTGTAGAAGATCACAGGGGAGATCATCGGCACGGTGATATAGAAGAATTGGGTGATTGGACCGGCTCCATCCACCGTGGCGGCCTCATAAAGCTCGGTAGGAACACCCTGCAAAGAGGCCAGCAGAATGATCATGCCATTGCCCACTGCCCAGATCGCGAGCAGGTTGAGGGCAAAGCCGGCCCAGGTGGGATCTGTGAACCAGCGCGGTGGGTTGTCTATCCCCAGACCCTGGAGCAGGAGATTCAGCCAGCCGGATTGGGCGTTTAGTACACCGCCGAAGATGATCGACCCCGCGACAACCGGGATGACCGAGGGCAGGTAAAACAGCGTGCGGAAAATATTCGAGGCGATTAGCCGCTTTGAGTTGACAAGGAGAGCGATCCCCAGCGGAACGATCAGCCCCAAAGGGATCCCGATCACAGCGAACTTGAGGGTGACACCCATCGAAGGTAGCACGTCCGGGTCAGTCGTCAGCCGTTGGAAATTCGCCGCCCCGACGAAATCGAAGTTCCCCAGCTTAAATTCTCGTCCGCCGTTGTAGTCGGTGAACGACAGGAAGATGGTGAAGAGAATCGGGAGTAGCTGGAAGGCGAAGAAACCAATCAGCCAGGGCAAAAGAAAAAGGATCCCCCAGCTTCGCCGCCGGCGCGCGTTGGTGGAGAGGCGAGGGCGGCGTCGAGTTGAATTGCGACTTGCATCAGCGACAGTGGACATCTAGGCACCTCCAGATATGCCCGGAATGCCGACCCGCCACAGGCAGGCGGCATTCCGGGGAGCTAAGGCCCGGTGGGTGACCGGGATTATAGGTTACTTGGCTTCCGCATACGCCGCGTCGAGATCGCTCTTGAGCTTGGCGATGGCCTCGTCTACGTTCAAATCAGGCGTCTGATCCATGTTAGTCCGGAACGCACCAAACAGGTTGTTGGCAACAGCCAGGTTGGGCAGCCAGGCCTCGTGGTTCGGCAAGTCCGGGTATTTGAGCATCTCCACCGCGACATTCCAATCGATCACGTTCGGCGCGGCGGCCTTGTTCTTGGCATCAAAGAAAGCCGGGCGATCGGCCTCCACAGCAGGCATGCCACCGTAGATGACAGCTAACTCGGGGGAAACCACCATGTCGGTTAGCACCTTGAAGGCGACGTCTTGATTCTTGCTGTCCTTCAGGATGGCGAAGGTGTCGCCGTGCAGTTTGGCCGTGATCTTGCCGTTGATGGTCGGCACAACTGCCATGTCCCAGGAGATCTTGGAATTGTCGAAGCAGCAGGTATACCAGGTATGGGTCCAGGACATTGCCACGTTGCCGGAGGCGAAGAGGTTGCCTTTGTTGAACTGGTCGCTGTTCTGGTAATCGGCATTCGGCATGAAGTGGTACTTCCATATGCCGTCATAATACCACTTCCACGCGTCCTCCCAGGCGGGCGGGATGACGGCCTTTTTGGTGTCTGGGTCGTAGGGCAAGCCGCCGTCGAAGAAGGCGCCGAGGCCGCGTCCGTCTGTCCACTGGGGGAAGAAACCGAACTGGGTGATGCTGGTCGGATCGAACTCTGCCATGGTGGCGTCATTACCGTTCTTGTCCACGGTCAGTTTCATCGCCAGTTCCTGGAAGGTCTCGAGGTTCCATTCCTTGCCATCATACTTTTCGCCGACCGTGTGGGGCGGGTAGGGCAACTGTGCCTCATCGAACAATTCCTTGTTGTAGAAGATGAAGGATGGGAACAGGGCGAACGGGAGGCCAACCAGCACGCCTTCATCTTTGGTGAACTCCAACAGCTTCGGATCGTACTTGCCCAGGTCGAAACCTGCCGCTTCTGCCAACGGGGTAACGTCAGCCCAGGCACCCTGGAAACTGGCTCGACCGGCCTTGCCGACGGGTCCGACAATGTCCGGAGCGTTTCCGCCAGCGATCAGGGCGCGTAGGGCGTCATACGAGTTGGAGCCCGTGTTATAGACCACGTTCATGATGACGCAGGCTTCCTTCTGGGATTTGTTGTAATTGTCCACCCAGTCCTTTTCGAGCGGCACCACATCGGCATTGCTGCCAGCGCCCAGGCCAATAAACCAGGTGATCTTGGTCGCTGCCGGGTCGCAGCCTTCACCGCCAGTGAGAACCGGAGGGGGGATGGTGGGGGTGGGAACCGCAGTGGGTTCTCCGGCAGGAGCTTCGGTCGCTTCTGCTGCCGGGGGTTCTGTTGCTTCGGCAGGCGGTTCTGTTGCTTCGGCAGGAGGCTGTGTCGCTGCTGGCTGGCCGCCACCGCAGGCCGTCAGGATCATCGATGCGATGATCAGTAGCGACAGCATATACAAAAGTTTCTTCATTGTGGGTGTTCTCCTCATCGTAGGGTTTGGATTCGATATTCTCGGTACGTGATTACGAAATGGGCAATTGGTACGGCTCTCACCTCCTTTGCAGAATATGGGCTTACCTGTCACAACCACACGAACGGCGGAAGATAATTTCGGTTGGCAGGATAATCGCTTCACTCGAGGATGGGTTGTCCAGCAAATCGAACAGGCGCTCGGCGGCGATCCTCCCAACCGACTCGGTAGGGGCGCGGACAGTCGTCAATGGGGGATTCAAAAAAGGAGCAAAGCCCAGGTCATCGAAGCCCACAACAGCCACATCTTCGGGGATTCGAAGATTATGAGCATGCAGGGCTCGCAGGACGCCGATCGCAGCATCGTCATCGCCTGCAAATACAGCATCGAATGCGACCCGCTGTCCATTGCTGAGAAACTTATTGAGCACTTCAAAAGCGATATCGCGTTCGAAGTCGCCATTAAGAACCAGGCTCTGGTCGAACGGGAGCCCGTTGGCAGCCAGGGCAGCCTTATAGCCCAGCTCGCGCCAGACCGAGTCCTCCTGGTGGATGGGTCCTCGCAGGAACAAGATGTGGCGTTTCCCGTGGACCTGGATCAGGTGCTCCACGAGCCTGGTTGTGATTTCTATATTTTCAACAGTGACACTGGGGATCTCAAGAGTAGGGGGGGCGGTGCGATGAACCAGCACCATGGGGAAACCACTGGCGTTCCAGTTCGCCAGGTCTTCGTCGACCAGCCCGTCAGAAAACACGAGCAGGCCGTCGGTGTTATGTGGACCGATGGGTGGTGGCACAGTCTCGCGGCTGTCGGCGTGGTAGGTGGCGACGATGAGGTTATATCCCTTTTTGCGCACGATCGCTTCGATGCCGTTCAGAAGCGGGACGAAGAAGTCGTTATGCAGGTTATTCAGGAGAAGACCGATTGCCCAGGTCTTGCGGCTGGCGAGGTGCCGGGCTGCAGCATGGGGAACGTATCTTAGCTCGCTCATGACCTGGCTGAGCCGCTCTGCAACTCCCGCGGAAACCGGCACATTGCGATTGATATACCGGCTGACTGTGGCAACGGAAACACCCGCCTGGCGGGCCACATCACGGATCGTAACGGAGGAGGAGCGGCGTGTCATGAATCCTATGTAACCGTTTACTGTAACCGTTTACATTATTTCATGAGAAAACGCGAAAGTCAACCAACGCTTTCCTTAAAAAATCCCGATCGGTGGAGCGTATGCCGGAAAAATTGGTGGCACCAACGGTGCCAGGACAGTAATCCGGCGGTCTCAGAAACCGAAAAGGCACCCTGTCCACAGGGTGCCTCTGCTGATATTCCATGCCTGACAAGGTCAGCTGGCGCGATCCAGGTATTTCAAGCCTGAGCCGGTGTTGAACAGCACGATCCGTTCTTCCGGCTGCACCCAGCCCTGCCTGATCAATTCCTGCAGGGCAGCCAGCGTTGCAGCGCCCTCGGGCGCAGCAAAGATGCCTTCTTTGCCTGCCAGGTGCTTCTGTGCGTCCAGGATTGCCTGGTCGCTCACGGCGACTGCCGTGCCCTTGCTGTCATACACGTTTTGAAGGATCAGATGGTCGGCAAAGCTCTTCGGCACGCGCAAGCCGGAGGCAATCGTCTGGGCGTTCGTCCAGAAGTCGCAGAAGCTGGCGCCTTTCTGGAAGGCGCGCACAACCGGCGCGCAGCCGTCGGCCTGCACCGAGACCATGCGCGGCCGTCTGGTGTTTTCCAGCCAGCCCAGGGCTTCCAGCTCGGCAAACGCTTTCCACATGCCGACCAGCCCTGTGCCGCCCCCGGTCGGATAGATAATCACGTCCGGCAGCTCCCAGTCGAACGATTCGGCAAGCTCATAGCCCATGACCTTCTTGCCCTCGACGCGGTATGGCTCCTTGAACGTCGAAACATCGAACCAACCCTCGGCACGCGCCTTCTCACCCGCCATGCCCGCAGCATCGCTGATCAGTCCATCCACGAGAATCACGTCCGCGCCTGCCATGCGGCTCTCTTCGATGTTGGCAAAGGGAGTGTCGCGGGGCATAAAAATGTGGGCTCGCAACCCCGCACGGGCAGCATAGGCGGCCATGGCACCGCCGGCGTTGCCCGCGGTGGGGATGATCACTTTCTCTACACCTAGCTCTTTGGCTTTGGAAATCGCTGCTGCCAGGCCGCGCGCCTTGAAAGAACCAGTGGGATTGCTGCTCTCGTCCTTAACAAAGAGATTCAGCAGCCCCAGGTCCTTGCCAAGGTTGGGAAGAGAAAGCAGGGGAGTATCGCCTTCGCCCAGGAAGATCTGGTTCTCCGGCAGCAAAACGGGCAACAGCTCGTGCCAGCGCCACATTCCTTTCCTGCGCCGGGAGATTTCATCGCGATCGACGCTCTGGCGGGCACGTTCCAATTCGTAGATCGATAAAAGGGGTGACTGGCAGACCGGACAGAACGTATGGATCTCATGGTGATCATACTGTTTGCCGCAGCCAGAGCACTCCAGATGAGAGAGATAGGAATGACTCATGGGCTCGGAGAAAAGAGGTGCGCGTTGAATGGTCTTTTGCTCGGGGACTTTTCTGTCGTTTGAGTTTATCATAGTTACTCGGAAGGCATCGGGACAAAGGCCTCGACACGCGCCCACAGCTCCCGGATATTGATCGGTTTGGACATGTAGACATCGCAGCCAGCATCCAGCGCCTTTTCCGCATCACCCTTCAAAGCATTCGCCGTGATGGCAATAATCGGCACCGACCGGAGGGCGCTTTTGTGGCTCGCGCGCAGGCGGCGTGCCACCTCATAGCCGTCGATGTCGGGAAGATTGATGTCGAGCAGGATCAGGTCGACCGCTTCACCTTCCGCAACAGTAATGCCCTCCAGTCCATTCCGGCCCTGAAGCAGGCGATATCCGCGTGATTCGAGGGCGCGCTGGACCAGTCTCATATTGTCCGGGTTGTCTTCAATGTACAGAATGTTATTCGCCATCCTTAGTCTCCTTGTTCCGTGTTTTTCTCTTCGATGACCTGCACCACCTGATCCACAAACCCGCGGGGCGGCAGCGACCCCTTCTGATAGACAGCTTCGATGTGTCCGTTCAGCCGCTTGCGCTC
>DAITPI010000227.1:0-7184 GCA_036833655.1 Anaerolineales bacterium
CTCCCAGATAGCCTTTTAGCAGCTCCGCCTGCGCCTCTTCAACCCCGGAGAGGTTCTTCCGTGTAAACCACCACTCGAGGTCCGCGAGAAACTTTCCGATATCCAGCGCGGGATCCGTCAGGGTGCAGGTATCAAAATCGATCAGGGTCAAGCCGTCCGGAGTCGAAAGCAGGTGATCCGTTTTGAAGTCGGAATGCGTGAATGTCGGGTCGTCCTGCGCCAGCCGTGAATAGCGCTCTTGCGCAGCCTCGAGGGTGCCGAGGATCTGATTATAGGTGGCTGGCAGAAAGGCCTGAATATGCTCACTGGCTCGCCTGACGACTTTCGCTTCCGCGGGGAAGCTGTTTTGCCTCAAGTCCGTTCGCAGAGCTTCGGGCGCGTTGTGCAATGTAGCCAGGGCTCTGCCGATGATCCGCAGCTGCGTAGCCAGCCAGCGACGCGAGCGATGCAACAGGTGAGAGAGTGGGATCCCGGGAGCATGAGGATAGAGAATGACGCCCTCGTCCCGACTCATCGCCTCAGGCCGGTTGCCCTGAAGCCCCGTTTGACTGGCATCCAGCCAGTCGACGACCCGGTTGGCGATTCCGAACGCCCGGGAAGCGTCCTCAGAATTGGAATACAGCTTGGCGTACAAATGCTGTCGCGTCTCTCCGTCCGGTGAATCGATCTTATAGCGTAACACATGGCGCTCGCCGGGACGATAGCGGATGGGCGTGATCAACGGCGGTCGCTGCGAGTTATGGAGGATACCAAGCGAGTCTAACATCCGGGCGACATGGAGGGGATCACCGAGCCGCACCAGATGCGGGAACTCCAGATCGAACGGCCAGATCTGAATCGTCATGCCCCGGTCAGGGACCTGCCTCCAGAGGTCACATTGGACTGGCATCAACCCTGACTGTTCTGCCTCCCTCTGCAGTCGTTCCCTGGCATCGGCATGGTCGCTGCCACCCGGATCCGTGCGCCAGATGACAGCAAGATGAACTGTTTGACCTGGCTGGCCCTGGGTGTCGAACACCGGGAAGTCGAAGTAGGCAAGCAGCTTTCGGCCGGGTTTGAATTTGGCGCGGGTCAGTTGGAACGGACCCGCGCGATAACCCGGTCGCAGCATCCGCTCGGCTTCCTGGCGGAGGAGGCGCCGGGAAGCCTGGCTGTTCAGCATCCATTGGATGCCCGCAGCACCTGCCTCGCCGGAAAGGATCTCATCCCTGTTCATCGCGGCTGCAATCGTTGACACATCAAGTTGTCTTGTCCTTGGCCGACATATGGACCTGCCTCTGACACTCCATCCTCTCCTCCAGCAGCGCAAGCGTTTGCTTCAACCGGCTGCCCTTCATCTTCTCCCAGCTGTGCAACGCCAGGCGGGTCAGACTGATCAGTTCATAAACAGCCACCCGGCCTCGCAAAAGGGACTCATCGGGGATCCAGCTTTTTGATGCTTCTATATAGGTGTTCAAAAAGAGATTACATAAATGCTCGATGGCTCCGGCCGCAAATGGAAAATTCGGATCCTGGTCCTTGATGATGTTGAGTCTCTGGTATGCCAGATATTGACCCAGGTCCTGCGCAGGCTCTGCCTGACAGATGGAGTCGAAATCGACCAATCCGCCATCCGATCCGTGGAAGATGAGTTGGGTGTAGGTAAAATCACCGTGGCTAAAACATAGTGGCATGGCCGGGTAGTCTCGAGAGAACTCGGCAGTCTCATCGATCCAGGCTCTGAACTGCGCCCCCAGCCCGGGGAACACATGACTCACTACATCCGCCTCGTCACGTAATGCGCCGAGCTGCTTCTCCAGCGTGTTGTGCGGCCCTAACGAGATATTCGAGCCGTGCAGGGTGGCGGCGATCAACGCACAGGTCCGGACTGCGTCCTCCAGCGCCGCGTCGGATTCGGGCGAGGGCGCCACGCCGCCGCGTCGCTCCGGATTCCGATTGCCACTCCATGTCTTCAGCAAATCCTTGAAGAAGGGCTTTCCGGGCAGGGCTTCCATGATCAACAGCTTCATCTCCGGATAGTAGCCCAACGGATGCGGGATTCGGAACCGGTAAGGCAAGTCCGGTTCCTGCAGCCTTGCGCGCAAGGCAGCGAGGATCGACATCGTGAAATCACCCATCCCATCGGCGTCCACTTTGCCATACGCGGTTCCTGTTTCCGGGGTGTGAGTCCCGGTATGGAGACCCTGGATGGAGTAGCGCAACACGCACCGCTGAAAGCGCCCATAGTGCGCCAGAAGGAGCCGCACATCACGGACTTCGAATTCTCCCGATCGAGCTTCCGGCAACGTCTCGGAAAAAATGCGGGCGACCGTCTGAGAATCGGTAGCATCCACGAGGGTGGGAAGCTCGCCGTCGATAGGGAAGGCAGAGAGGACCATCTTGAGCTCTTCGATCATGGCAACCGGTCTGGTAAACGGAGCAATCTCGGGTCGACCTGCCATGCGGGCTGCAATTGGAAGCAGCGCCTCCCGCAGATAAGCCTGGCACGCAGATAGATCGGGAAAGAGCCGGGCGTTTAGCAGCCCCGAAATCAGCTCGTCCTGTGCGCCATCCTGGATCGTAAGCTTGTATTGCATGTTGACGATGTCATCTGGCAGGTAGAGCGCCTTTCCAGGCACGCAGCTGAGGATGGAATACCGGTCCTCGTCTCCGCCCAGCAGCGCATCCTGCAGTCTGTTCTTCATCCGCTCTGCATCGAAGGCTTTCGCCAGCGCCGGCATTTTCTCCCGGAACAAAGCGCTGCGCGGCAGATCGTTCTCCAGCTGGCCGATCAATTCCGCAATCGCCTGGGTTGCCATATCCGTCTTCACTTTCCCATTTCTGAATCTGCCACCTCGGACATCTGAATGGCCCCCTTGCCCATCTCCCTCTGACCGGATTGCATGGCATACAGGTTGGCATACAACCCGCCCGCCCGGATCAACTCCTCGTGCGTCCCGACCTGCTCGATCTCACCCGCCTTGATGACAACGATCTTATCTGCATCGCGAATGAGGTTGAGCTCGTGAGAAATAATGATGGTGGTCTTACCCTTCATCAGCTTCCGCAGGGCCTGCAGCACCAGGTCTGTCGACTCTGCGTCCAGCCCGGTGGAGGGCTCATCCAGGATCAGGATGGGTGTGTCGCGGATGAACGCGCGCGCGATCGAGAGCCGCTGGCGCTGGCCGCCCGAGAGATTGGACCCCCGCTCCCCCAACAGGGTGTAGTAGCCATCCGGCATTTTGGAGATGAATTCGTCTGCATTTGCGTTCTTCGCGGCTTCAAGGATCTCGGGGCCGGTTGCATCCGGGCGCCCATAAGCAATGTTCTCGAGGATGCTTCCCGTAAACAGGATCGGCTCCTGGAGCACCATGCTCATCTGCGCGCGCAACGATTCGAGGGTGAACTCGCGGATATTCCGCCCGTCGATCAGGATCTGGCCCGAGTCGGGATCGTACAGGCGGGGAATGAGCTGGACGATCGTGCTCTTGCCGGCGCCGGTATGGCCGACGACAGCCACGATCTGTCCCGGCTCGATTTGGAACGACAGCCCGTTCAAGGTGGGACGTGGTTTCGTCTCCGCGCCTTTTTTCGGTGAGCCAAGGCCGGGATACGTGAAAATTACGTTGTGGAACTCGAGCCGTCCGCGGAAGCGCGGCGCCGGAACAGCGCCAGGCTCATCGCGGACCTCGGGTTTCAGGTCCATCAGATCGCCCACTCTCTCCAGACTGGCATAGAGCTTGCCAAAGGCGTTCCATTGAGAGATCAGCTTCTTGGTCGGCTTGAACATATCGTCGATCCATTTGGTAAACACGACCAGCGTGCCTACGCCCATACTGGCAGGATTCCTGAAGATCAACCAGGCTCCCACAACGATGACGGCCGCTGTGGCAACGGCGCCGAGAACACTTACCACCCAGCTGAAGCGTGCCTGGTAAGAAGCGGCATCGAGGGCGGCATTCATTGCCTTGCGGCTCTGCGCCGAAAAGAGGGACTTCTCATAGCTGCCCTGGCCGTAGATCTGCACCACGCGAATGGAAGACAACATTTCCTGGGCAGCAGATGCCAGCTCCCCCTCGGTGGAGCGCAGCTTTTTGCTCGCGGCTTTGATGCGGTTGCTAAAGTAGTTTGAGATCAGCGCCATCAATGGGATGATCGCCACTGCCAGCAGCGGAATGATGAAGACCGCTGCCTCGCCCCTACTTCCATCGGGAGGCCTCCAAATTCTCCAGGCGCCCAGGAAGATGCCTATCAGCACAAAAATGAGATAGAGGGCGCTGCCAAGGAAGTCGGAAAGATTAGAGATGATAAAGTCTTCGACCGCCGCCACATCGGAAGTCACACGGGTGAGGATATCGCCTGTGCGACTCTGATTATGGAATGTCAGAGAGAGTTTCTGCAGATGCCCGTAAAGGAAGACCCGCATGTTGTAGCCGACCCCGCGGCCACCCTGGGCAAGGTAAATCTCGGTCAGCGAGTCACAAAGGCTGTTGAGCATGGTCAGAACCACGATGCCTAGAGCCGCCAGCACAAGGGTCTCCAGATCAGGATTTATGCCAGAGCGCAAGCCTAACATCTCCAACGGGCTTTGAGGAATAACGCCGGGGTTCCCCAGGATTTGGTTGACGCGCAACGTCACGTAGGTAATCGAATAACCGATCACCAACGGGACCAACAAGGCGGTAAGCGCTTCAAGGACCAGCGTAATCCCGGACATCACCAGGATTCGTCGTGAGTTTTGCGAAAAGCGCGCGATGATCCCCACCAGCCGGCTGAAATTCAGGCGGTTCGAAGACGGTTTCTTTTCATCAGAAGATTTGCTCATCACATCACCAATCAAGCAACAACCAGGAATAATGTCCGAACTCAGCAAAACAGCGCCTTCAAGCGCCGTGCAGACTGTCTGATATCAAATTGCTCCGCCACCTTTTTCGACGCTGCATACCCAAACTGCCTGCGCTGCTCCACATCTTGCAGGAGCGCAATGATCCCGGAGGAAATACCTTCCACATCGTGCGGCTCGTAGAGCAGTCCATTCCGATTGTGTTCCACCAGCTCGGGAATGCCAGCGACTGAGGTCGTAATCACAGGCAGACCGACTGCCATCGCCTCCAGCAGGACGTTGGGAATACCATCTCGGTCGCCGTCTTCCGTCTGGACTGGAGTGAGAACAAAGAGGCTGGCGCTCTGAAATGCGGGGATCAATTCACGCTGCGTGCGGTCGCCGTTCAGCATGATTTCATCCGCAAGGCCGTGTTCCTCGATCCACCGCTGCAGCGGCTTACACAGCGGACCATCGCCGTAGATCATGCACCGGAAGCGTATGCCGTTTGCTTTCACGATCAGGAGTGCCTGTAACAGATCCTGGAATCCTTTTTTCTCGACCAGTCGCCCGACAGACAGGATGACAGGGACTTCTGAATCCAGACTTACGGCCGGGACGGAGACCGGCTGAAAGTCCTTCAGATTCACACCGTGGTACACCAGCGAGAATTTTGGCCGCTGCGAGGAGGCAATCTGGATCAGATAATCCAGATTGGCCTGGCAGCAGGTAATCACGGCGCGAGCCTGCTGAATTCGATCCCGAAGGGCCTTTTCAGGCACCTGGTACAGATCACGCGCGTGGGCTGTAAAGCTAAACGGCATGCCCGTGATCCGATGCACTAGATAGGCAACCAGAGCCGGGTCATGAGCGAAGTGAGCGTGCAAGTGATCCAGTCGCCTGCCAGTTCTATGCTCTCTCACAAGTAACAGATTTATCAGGTGAACCGCTTGAAGAAAGCACTGCCACCGGTTGCCGGCTGTATAGCCCTGATCGATCCTACGATTCATCGCTACATACGCCAGGGAACGGATATAACCCTTGACATACCGCCGGCATATTTCGATGTTCTCTTTTAGAGCTTTCATCAGGGATCGCGGCTGCATCCCTTCATCCAAATAATGGATCGGAGCGTGAATCTGGTCAACCTGCGTCTGAACGACCTTCTCGTGAGGGTCCGTCAGCGCAAAGATCTCGATCGAGGCCCCGATCGCCTCCAGCGCCAGGATCTCATTCACAATAAAGGTCTGTGAGAGACGAGGATAGCTGCGGAGGAGGTAGCCGATTTGCTTATTAGAGCCGCTTTCGACCATCGAGTCGCCCTCTTGATTTCTGCGAATTCATAAACAGGCACGTCGGTTTCGTTCTGTGAAGCTCTGGTCTTGGCACTCTCGAGCATGATCAAGCCCTGTTCGATCATTAACCAGACCTGCGCCTGCTGCTCGTCTCCTTCCGGCCACGGACGCGGGCCACGCAATTTGCATAACTGCTTGGCGATTTTTAGGCAGGAATAGATGTAGAAGAACAGGAATTTTTCATCCCACTGCCAGCCTGTTTCACGGGAGTACGCGTTCAGAAAATGGTTTTGGAGATCGGTAAACTGCGCCGTATGCTCCTGGTTACGATATGCCAGCAGATAAAAATTGGCGCAGAAATGAGCCAGGTCGAAATTGGGGTCACCGAGGCGCATCTCATCAAAATCAAACACCTTCAGGCCACCGTCCATCAGGATATGCTCGTAATGAAAATCTTTATGGATGGGGACGTGGACACTGAAGTCCAGCTCGGCGGTCTTCTGGATCAGGTAATCTGCAATGTGACTGGCTGCCCGGGTCTCAGCCGGATATTTTTTGGAGATGAGATCGGCCCACTCGCGGATGTTGTCCACTTCGTTCTCGACCTTGAATTTCTTTTCGAGTGGGATCTGGTGCGTATGCACTTTCGCCAACCATTTTCCAGCAAGCTGCATTGCATTGACGACCTCGTCGCCATCCAGGGAGCGCTTTGCAATGAAGTCACCGAGCAGTTTTCCTGCCGCGGGAACAAAAACAAGCATGGATAATTTTGGGATGACTCCCAGGGGCCTGGGCACACCGAGATCGGGAGAATCGCAAAACACTTCGTCGTACAGCGTCTTCATGACCTTGTACGCCCGCTCGGATAGGTAGGGCTCAGGATAGAGCTTGCCAAAAACGGAGGAATATTTCTGACACTCGATCTGGTCCAGATCATAGCGGATGACGCCGCGTTTCCCCGGCTTATAAGCCAGCAGCTTGACCCGATGGACCACCCGCGAGGACGAATCGGAGCAGACCGCGCCATCCAGGATGGGAGCGAGATTACCGTCCATAATCTCTGCGTTCAGTGCGCTCCATAACGCCGG
>DAITPI010000228.1:0-7163 GCA_036833655.1 Anaerolineales bacterium
TTTCCGCTCCGGTGGTATCCAGGATGACCCGGCTATCCACACCAGAGGCAACGGAAAACGCCAGGCGCGCCGGGAAGTTTGCTTTGATCAGGCCGGTCACCACATCGGTGGAGGGACGCTGTGTGGCCACGATCAGATGAATCCCCGTAGCACGCGCCATCTGCGCCAGCCGCACCAGGTTGTGCTCCGTCTGGTCGGGCGCGGACATCATCAGGTCCGCGAGCTCATCGATCAACACCACGATGCGCGGTAGCGGCGTGCCCTCCTTCTTGCGTGCCATTTTGCGATTGTAGGTCTCCAGGTCACGCGAGTGCGAAGCTTCCAGCAGACGGTAACGATGCTCCATCTCCACCACGACCCAGCGCAGAACCCCCAGGATGCGTTCCACATTGGTTTCCACCTTTCCGTAGAGATGCGGCAGACCGTTGAAGCGCAACAGCTCGACCATCTTCGAATCGATCATGACCATCCGCAGATCCTCGGGTGGATTGTTCATCGCCAGGCACGCGGCGATCGCAGTAATACAGACCGATTTGCCCGAGCCGGTGGCGCCGGCGATCAGCAGATGCGGCATGCGGGCCAGGTCTGCGACCACGGGCTGGCCCGAGACATCGCGACCAAGCGCCATCGCCAGCGGCGCGCCGATCTTGTGGAAGGCCTCGGTCTCCAGAATGGAGCGCATGCGCACGACGGCAGTGTGCGAATTCGGGACTTCGATCCCCACATAGGGCTTGCCCGGCACCGGCGCCTCGATCCGCAGGCGCTCGGCAGAGAGAGCCAGCGCCAGGTCCTTCTGCAGGGACGAGATCTGCGCCACGCGGACCTTCATCTGCTGCGCTTCCTCTTCGGTGGCACTGGCATTGCCTCGCTTCATAAAGCCAGGCTGCACGGCAAACTGCGTCACCGTTGGACCCACCCGAAAGCCGATCACGGTGGCTACAATACCGAATTCAGCTAAGGTCTTTTCGATCATGCCCGCTGTCTGGTTGATGGTCCGTTCATCGGGGCGCGTGTTCTGGTCTGCCAGGAGAATATTCAATGAAGGCAGGCGCTCGTCGCGTTCGCGCGGAGACGCAGGTTTCTTATCCTGATGTTCTGAAACGCGCAGAGATTTTCGAAATTCGGGCGGCAGCGGCGTAGACTTCTTGCGGGACTGCCTGTCTTTTTTCTCCTCGGCGACGGGCGACTCTTCCTCGACCGGGGGCGGCAGAGCAGCTGCCTCCACCGCAGGGAGCTCACCGGCGAGTCGCATCAACGATCGTTCGAGCAACGCCCAGATGTTCAAGCCGCTCATGAGTGCCAGCAGCCACGGGATGATCATGAGCAACGTACCCGGGAGTTTTCCAAAGCGCCAGAACAGGGTCACCAGGCCCCAGCCCACCCGACCGCCATCCATCCCGGATTCCGCCCGCAACAGGGAATTACCTCCCAGGGCGGCAAGCAGTGCGAGGGTGAGGAAGGCGGCTAGCTCAAGCGCAAAGAGCCGTCCCCAGGGCAGCGGCGCGCTGCTGCGCCGAAGTGCGGCATAGCCCAGATATCCAATTGCGAGAACGATAAGATAGGCGCCCCATCCAAACCACAACAGCAATAAGTTTGCCCACGGCGTCAACAGGAGCCCCTGCGTGAATCCCCGCAGAGCCAGCAGCGTCATCAGGGCTGCGGCAATTAACAGGATACCCAGCGCGTCGCGAGCAAACCGTCCAAAATGTTGGTTGAAGCTGGCAAAGCGATCGAGCCAATCATCGCTGGCTTCTGACTCGTAGATCTGTTGCGATCCGGAACTTTTCGACATGCCGAATGTGCCACCTGACTCAGGCGGCATTCAATAGCAGGCTCAATCCCATTCGCTGGTGCGAGGCATCGAGGTGCAAGATACGGACTTGCAGCTCCTGCCCCTCGAAAAGAATATCACGCGGTGACTGGTTGGGCTCCAGCACCATCTCGGAGGCATGAATCAAGCCTTCCACACCGGCTTCGATGCGGGCAAAGGCGCCATACGACATCACACTGGTGATAACAGCCGGCTGGACGGTTCCCACGGGGAAGTCTAGGGAGGCACGTTCCCAGGGATTGGGGATCATGCGCTTGAGGCTCAGGGCGACGCGGCAACGCTCCGCGGAAATATCGAGCACCTGCACACTGATCTCCTCGCCAAGCCTAACAATCTGGTTCGGATGCGAAACCCGCCCCCAGGACAGCTCAGAGATATGGATCAAGCCTTCCACGCCGCCGAGATCGACGAACACACCGAAATCTGTAATATTGGTCACCGTGCCTTTGACCCGTGATCCTGTTCGAAGCCTGGTAAAGAGCTCGGAGCGCTTGCCCGGCTCTGCCAGCGCGGCCCGCTCCGAAAAGACGATCCGGCCTTCCTCAGGCACGCACTCGATGACTTTGACTCTCAACGTTTTTCCCATATACATTTCGAGACTGCCGTCGCGGTCGGAATCCTGATCCTTGCCGGCAAGATCGATGAGATGGGAGAAGGGGATGAACCCGCACAGGGCATCCCGCTCCACCAGCAAACCACCGCGGTTGTGGCCCGTCACTGTCAGTTCGACGATGCGATCATTCGAATACAGATCTTTGACCAAATTCCAGTCAGTTTGCGCGGTTGGCATGGCAAGCGCGGGTTCCGTCGGAACAGCGAGAACGGGCTTGGCTTTCATGGCTCCCTGGACGGGGCGCGGGGGCGCGTACTGGCGTTCTTCGGCAAGCACCGATTCCCACCAGCTTTCATCGGTGACCGGCATCGGATTTTCGTACTTACGTTTGGAGTGATTGTTATTGGCTTCCATGAGATTCTCCTTACTGTAATGCTTCATTCTGTTCCATATCAAGGATGGCGCGCGCCACCGCTTCAACAGCGACTCGTTGCTTGCGATAGAGGTCCGCCTCGGACATAGCCAGTCTTCCCGCTACTTCCCGTACCTTGCGGCCCTCGATGAATTTCATTTCCAGGATATTGTAAAGTATCCATTCGCTCGTGAACCTGCGCTCGCCAGCGGGCCGCACCTGATCGACGGCCTTGCGCAACAAGGCACGCAACGCATTCGGCGCGTTGCCCTCATATTCGTCGGCGAGATCCTGCACAACCTTGAGCTTCATCAACGGACTGTTGGTCAGCTTGGGTCCGCCCCAGTAATGAGTCAGAGCATCCTTGACCCAGTCCGCCAGGTCAGACTCCCCCGGCAGCGGAGATGTCAGGAGGCTGGCACTCGTATCATAGCGACCGGCTGCGCGCATCCGCTGGAGCATGTCGATCTGCGGCTGCAGGTCCTCCAGGGAACGGAACACACGCTGCTGCAGCTGGCGATCCTCGAGGGCCAAAGCCGCTCGGTCTGCCAGGAGCCAAACCGCATCGCGTTGTTCTTTGTCCATGAGGCGGTTCTCTTTGCGCGCAACACCGAGCAGGCCCAGCAGCGGACGCACCTCATCACGGTCTCCATTGACCCGATTCTGGTGAAGAGGCAAAATCCAAAAATCACCCCAGATAAACTCGTGCCTGCCGCTTTCTCCGTTGTGATCCACCAGCTGGAGAGCCTCGCCCAGGTCTTCCTTTTCGAGCAGAGCCCGGTTTCCAGCAACCACGCTCAAGGTAAGTTCGTTACCGTCGAGAGCCGCGACAAAGGCGCAGGGAGCCTGCAGATGATCCCGAACTGCCGCCAGCACCGTTTCCAGGAATTGCTGCAAGTCGCCGCGCGTCAGCAACCGTTCTTCGATATTTTGCAATAACTGAAGCTCACCCCGATCTCGCCCAAAGAACAAGAATCTCTCCCATAATGGAGAAAACAGAGTGACCGCGTGCTCAAACAGCAGAACAGTCACGACGACAGTCAACGGCACAAACGCCGAATACTCCGTGCCTTCGAATAGCACGCCCGCCCGTCGCACAATGGTCATCATTGCCAGCGCCAGGGAAGCTGTCACAGGGCCGCGCAAGAGCCATTTGAACAGCCGACTCTTCACCACGCGGTCGGGCCACGAAACGCCGAAGAATGCAACCGCGTATGCCATGATGATGACCAGAATCGCCACCAGCATATTGATGACGAAGGCCGTGCTCCAGAAGAACAGCGGATACTTCGCCGCAATGTCAGAACCAAACAAGAGGTATGGATAGGACCCGAGCGCCGGCGCCGTCGCGCCCGCCATCAAATACAGCATCCGGCGCTGCCCCGAGCGCGTCAGCATCCGCCCGAAGGCACGGATGAAGTTATAGCCCGCCCAGAGCATGATACCCACGTAATACACGGTAAAGAGATCCGTCAGCCGGGTACGCGCCAGGTGGGGAGCGGGTTGGCCGTTAGACACAAGCCGGCCGACCAGCATGCCTGCTGCTAATGCCACGAGAAAAGCAAGCGAAACCACATACACGAGGCGCACTGCCAGGCGCCGGCGTCCACGCGAAGGCCTGCCGGCAGTGACCAGGAGTGCGTCTGAAAGATGTAAATAGGCTGGAGGAAGGAAAATAATGCCCACCCACTGCAATCGCAGAAGAAGCTCGATCCCCCAATCGGGAATGGACTTGTTTTGAAGAGCTTCGGTGGTAAAGACAACCACCACACACAGGAGGATGATGGCAAACGAGCGGGCAACACGGTCACGCAAATTAAACGATAGAGCATACAAGAACAGCGAAAACGCTGTAATTGCGATGCCAGCAGTCAAGATGCTGTTGAGCGTCTTCAGCCCCACTAATAATCCATCGAGCCAACCGTTAAACATGCTACCTTTCCAGAGCTATTTGATGACTCTCCCAAAGAACAAAGCCACATCCTGAGTTAGGTAATACTGGTCATTATACCCGCAGAATTCATATCCGAATTTTTGTGCAAGGCGAATGTAAGCCTGGTTTTTCGACTGCATTTCCAGGATCAGGCGCCGGATGCTCCTCTCCACCGCCCACTCCTGGGCAGCCATCAAGAGGGCCGAAGCCACCCCCTGGCGTCTCTCATTCGCGGAGACAACCAGGTCTGTCACCCAGGCAACTGCCGAAGTGTGCTCCGCCATCACACAAATGTAGCCAATCGGCATGCCATCGTCGACAGCCACAAAGACCGCATCCCGGCGGACCCACTCCTCTTTGAGCGAGGCAGGATTACGCGGATACTTTACCTCCACAGAGCGGGGCAAACGGACCTCGCGGAAGCTCGCAGCAACCTGCCCGGCTTCGCGGCGCAGCTCGAGCTGCCAGACGTAATCGCTGAGACAGGAATGGTCTAGCGCCATCAAGCGCAGGACGTCGTTGGGATTTCCGGGTCGTATCGCAAAGGAAGTCACAGCTCCTCCATTATTGGTTCACCACACGTACTGCAATCACACACGGCTCGAGCGATTTGCCCACGTTGTCGGTAATCACGAGACGTAGGAAATAATCTCCATTGGTGAGGGACGTGGTATTCCACTCACCCAGCTCGGCGTTCTGTTTGGGCTCGCGATTCGCAGAGATGGTCGCCCAATCCTGCGTACCCAGGCGCGCCACCTCGTATTTGTAGAATCCGAAATTGGGAATACTTGCCGTCCCACCGATTTTCACAATCCCGCTGACTTCGGCGCCGGGCTCGGGAGAGGTAATCATGATCTGATCCGGGCTGCAGCCACTCATCCCGCTGGGGACCTCCTGCGTGACCGGCGAGAGGGCCGCTTGCGTTGCCTCGGCCGGAGATAACGTTCCCTGCGGCGTCAGGAGCAGGTCCAGTGTAGGCGTCGCGAGTAGATCGGTGGCAGGCAAAGACGGCGCAATGAACGTAGCGATAAAGAATTCGGCGAATATGAGAGCAAGGATCAGAAATGCCGCTGCGGTCGCCTGTCCCAGGCGGCGCAGGGCAAATTCCCGCTCGAGGCCGTACACGGAATCCCGCCACTCCCGCCATGACCGCCACATTCGCCGAAAAGCAAACAACCCCCCGATTGCCAGCGCGATATAGATCAGCGGCTCATAGCTCGCGAGAGTGCGATAGACGGGACCCATACCAGTGTTGTGTCGTGTTATAAGGCACGCAATACACCCCGGATGATCTTTTCAATCTTGGGCGTAATGATTTTGCCAGCTTCGATGACTTCTTCATGGGTTGTGACGGTGGAACCATCCAGATTGGCTTTGTTGCTGATCCCGGAGAGACCCAAAACGCGCAGACCGCCATGTCGCGCTACAATGACCTCCGGTACGGTGGACATCCCGACTGCGTCCGCGCCAGCAAGACGCAGGAACCGCAGGTCGGCTGGACCCTCGAAGGAGGGTCCGCTCAGTGCGCAATAGATGCCTTCGCGCAGTTCAATATGCTGATCGGCGGCAGCCTGGCGGGCAAGGGGCATCAGCGCCCGATCGTATGCCTGGCTCATGTCCGGAAAACGCGGGCCGAGCTCGTCAATGTTCGGACCCATGAGTGGATTCGCGCCGGTCATGCCGATGAGGTTCAGATGGTCGGTGATCAGCATGACATCGCCCGGGACGAATTCGGGATTAACGCCGCCTGCCGCATTGGTCACGAACATCAACTCGAGCCCCAGGCGCTGCATCACGCGCACCGGAAGCGTGACCTGCGACATGCTATACCCTTCATAAAAATGAACACGGCCCTGCATGACAAAGACCGGCTGCCCCTCGAGCTCGCCGATCACAAGCCGGCCCGCATGCCCATGGACCGTGGAGATGGGCCAGTTGGGCAGCTCGTTGTAAGGAATGATGTCCGGCTTGCTCACAGAGTCCGCCAGGCTGTTGAGGCCCGACCCGAGAATCAAGCCCACGCGCGGCCGATAGGGTGAGCGGTTCCGTACTGCGTCTACTGCCTCGTCAATTTGCTCGAGCGTAACGAAATTTGTCATAGATGCTCTTCTTCGATCCAAAGATAAGGGCCAACTCTGCGTCTTGCCGTCCCTGGCGCGAAAAAAATTATAACAGAGATTTGTCTGATTACTTTTGCGCTGGAGATAACTTCGTTCGGAAAATCGCGACTTATATCTGATTATTTGGACAAAATAAGCGTTTTTGTGCTATGCTATTTAGAGAAGATGTTCTCCGCCTCCGCCAAGAAGATCATTCTCATTTCTGCCGGAACCTTGTCGCTCATGGCACAAGGTCTGTTGTTCATTCCAGCAACTGCAGGACCGGGTCTTTCGAAAAGCCTGTTGGTAGGCGCGGCGCTCCTTGCGCTCTCCGC
>DAITPI010000229.1:0-7149 GCA_036833655.1 Anaerolineales bacterium
CTCGACGCGCTATCGGTTTCTGGAAGGAGCGGTTGCGTAATCGTCTGAGGTTACGTCTGGCAAGACGGCCCATCTGGGGGGACTCGTCGATTCCAACGGCGAGCAGTCCCCGGCTGAGCAGGAGCCGCTGCAGGTGACCGGGGCCGTGACCAATCTCCAGGACACGCTCTCCCTCGATAAACGGAAGGACGCTCAGGACCCAGTCCCGCCATTTCCCCAGGGAGACGGCCGCCGCGACCAGGTCATACATGAAGGCGAACTGGTGATATAGCAGCCGGAAGAAAAAACGCAGCAGGGTTTTCATAACAAAAAAGGGTTTGACTCGCAGAGCGGTCAAACCCTTGCCTCGTTGGGTCAAACCTACATTGCAGTGGTCTCGCTGGCCTCGTCCGATTTGCGCATGGTCTTGCTGCGCACGGCATCCACAGCTGTCTTGCCGCGCTCGCGGACATCATCCACCACGGTCTGTCCACGCTCGCGCAGCTGCTTGGCAAGCTCGTCGGCACGGGCGCGGGCATCCGCTGCCGCTGCTTCGGCGCGGGCGATCGCCTCTTCGGCGCTGATCTGCGCCCGATCGCGCAGCTCGATAGACTTGTCCTTGATCAAAGCCCGGGTCTCTTCGCCGGTCTGGGGAGCAAACAACAAGGCTACCACCGCCCCGGAAAGCCCCCCGACGATGAAACCTACGAGAAACGCGCCAAACTCATCACGATCAGACATAGGAACCTCCTTCTAGTTAGCAAACGATTGGAATTGTATTCGTGAGACTTCATCCCAAATTTCGCCGATGGCATCGCCTGGGATGATTTGTGCGAAATTTGAAGATTGCTTTGCATACCTGCTGGCTATTTCTTCTTGAAGCCCATTAATTCTATCACGCGGTTCATACCGGCGAGATAGCCGTTAAGTTTGATGACCGGCTCGACCATGTTCTCGCCCAGAAACTCCGCGGTGCCACGCAGGTTGTTGACGGTCTCGCTGGTGGCGGTCAGGATGGGGCGGACTTCGTTCTGCAGCAGGTTGATAAGACTTGCCAGCTGGACAATTAGCACAATCAGGGCAACGCCGATCACCAGAGACTCCAGCGCGACCACAATAATGAAAACGTCACGGATCCGGTCCGTCGGAGTGGTCGGCTGAAGCAAAAAGTAAATTGCCACGGCCAGCAGAAGCACCAGCACGATCACAGCAATGATGACAATCGTCAGGATTCTCTTCGAGCGGCTTTCGGCTTCATTCGATGTTGTCGGTTCTTCAGGGAGGGGAGCAGGGACAATTTCAGAAGTGGTTTCGCTTGTTACCATAAATTCATTATAGCATTTTTTTGAGTCTCAAACTACATCGAATTAGTGGGGACTACCCTACTGCCCTCGAGCTCACAATGCCTCTTGACGCGACCGTGCGAGTCTGATAAATTAGGTGTCTACCAACCGTTCGGTAGGGAGAAACGATGACCCGAGAAGATATTCTTGAAGCAGCCGCACAGGTCTTTCGCCAGAAGGGCTTCCATGGCGCTTCGATGCAGGATATCGCCGAAGCGGTCAACCTGCAGAAGGCGAGCCTGTACCATCACGTCTCCTCCAAGCAGGAGATTTTGCTCGCTCTGCTCGACCGGGCGCTCGAGCTTCTGCTGGAGCGGATTTCCTCGATCTCTCAGCAGGACATCCCGGCGGATGAGAAACTAAAGCAAATGGTCCGTGCCTATCTGCAGATCCTGGCGGAGAACACGGACCTTTCCGCGGTCCTGCTCTTCGAGCACCGCTCCCTGGAACGCAGACAGCATGCCCGGCACGTCCCCAATCGTGACAAATTCGAGGCGCTCTGGCGCAATATGCTGGCAGAAGGTGTCGCCACCAACCGCTTTCACTGTGAAGACCCCGCGCTGACGACGCGCGCGATCCTGGGTATCCTGAACTGGACTATCACCTGGTATCGCCCAAACGGTCCGCTGGGGATCGATGAAATTGCAGACCACTATTCGGGTCTGCTGTTGAACGGTTTACGAACATGACTGCAACCGCGACACCCGCCCGTTTCGAAACATTCGCTGGAGCAGTCATTGACCGCATCCCCCTGGAAGTCTTTCCCAATTTCCGGGCATACGTTTACGTCGTCAGGAGCGGCAACGAATGCATCTTGATCGATAGCGGATCGGGCACGGATCTATCCCATGAGGGCCTCCTCGCTGGCCTCGGGCAGGTGGGCTTGCAGCCTGCCAGCCTGACTCACATCCTGTTGACGCACGCACATATCGATCACTTCGGGGGGCTCGCCAGGCTGCGCCCACTGACGCAGGCGAAGATCGGCGTCCATGAGCTCGATGTGCAGACGGTGGCACACCACGAGGCACGCCTGGCGCTGATCGGCCGCCGTCTCGGCTCTTTCCTGTGCGATGCCGGGCTGAGCGAAGAGATGCGCGACCAGATCCTGAGCATCTATCGTTTTTCGAAAGCCATCTACCATTCTGTACCTGTTGACTTTACCTACGAAGCGACAGGCATGCAGGTGGGTCCCCTGGAATTGATCCATCTGCCCGGCCATTGCCCGGGGCATGTCGCCCTGCGCCTGGACGATGTGGTCTTCTGTGGTGATCTGGTTGTGGAGGGCGTCACGCCGCACCTCGCCCCAGAATCGATCAACCCCTACAACGGGCTCGATCACTATCTAGAGTCGCTTCGGCGTCTGCGGAGCTGGTCAAAAGGCGCAAAGCTGATTTTGAACGGCCACAACGATCCGATCGTGGACCTTCCCGCCCAGGTCGAGGCGACGAAGCAGAACATCCTGCGCCGTATGAGCAGGGCGATCGATGCGCTTGGCAAACCCCGAACGATCGAGCAGGTCTGTTTTGCCGTCTATGGGGAAATGCGCGGATACAACCAGATGCTGGTGATCGAGAAAACCGGCGCCTACGTGGAATATCTCTACGAGCATGCGCTGATCGAGATCGCCAATCCTGAAGAAATGGATCAGGGAATGCCAGCCCGGTACCGCAGGCTGCAAGATGCGAAGGCTATTTTGGCGGAACTCGAAAAGCGCATGAACATGTACGCAAGTACACAAGTACCCACGTAGTTAGCTTTGCCTGTGTACGTAACCGAAAGGAGAGGGCTTATGTATTCCTTCGAACCGACAGAAGAACAACAGATGCTCGTGGAAGCGGTGGGGAGGTATGCCGGCAACGATCTGCGCCTGGCGGCGCGTGAGGCAGAAGAGGGCAGTGCGCTGCCGAAGAAGCTCATCAGCAAAGGCTGGGAGCTGGGCTTGCTGCAGGCTTCCATTCCAGAAGCCTACGGCGGCTTTGGAGAGCGCAGCGCGGTCACCGGGGTGCTGGCGGTCGAGCAGATGGCTTTCGGCGACCTGGCAGGCACGCTGGCCGTGCTGACTCCCTCATTGTTTGCGACGCCGATTCTCCTGGCTGGGACCGAAGCGCAAAGGCAAAGTTATCTGCCGCGGGTGATCAAAGGCGAGTGGAGCCCGTACACAGCCGCTCTGATCGAATACGCGTTTGATTTCGATCCGAATGCGCTCAAAACAAGTGCCATTCTCGACGGAGACAGCTATCTCCTCGACGGTGAAAAAGCATTTGTTCCTTTTGCCAGGGACGCCGAAGCAATTCTGGTTTATGCCGATCTGGATGGAAAGACACAGGCATTCGTCGTCGAAAAAAGTGCGGCAGGATTGAGCATCTCCGAGGAGCGCGAGAAACTCATGAGCCTGAATGCGCTGCCGCTCTATCGCCTGCGATTGGACGGCGTAAAGATCCCTGCAGGGAATCGTCTTGGTGGGGCCTCAGGTCATGATTTCGAGCCCATTCTGGCGTCCATGCGCCTGGCTACAGCGGCTGCCGCGGTCGGTGTGTCGGATGCTGCCTTTGAATACAGCATGAACTACGCTAAAGAGCGTGAAGCCTTTGGGGTCAAGATCGCCCAGAAACAGGCTATTGCCTTCATGCTCGCCGAGATGCGGACCGAGATCGAAGCCAGTCGCCTGCTCGCCTGGGAAGCAGCCTGGAAGCTCGATACGAATAAGGATGACGCCTTCGTCGAAGCCTACCTCGCCGCGACGGGCGCAGCCGATATGGCGATGACCGTCACCGACCGCGCCGTCCAGATCCTGGGTGGGCACGGTTACATCCGTGACCACCCCGTGGAAATGTGGATGAGGAACGGGCGCGGTTTTGCGATGTTTACGGGGTTGATCATCGTCTAGTGCTGTTGCTTCGCCCCTCTGGAGCGGGGCTCGCAGTGACATTATTGGAAAGGAGAAATCATATGCCTATCGAATTTGAAGCACCCAAACCGGTCCAGCAAACTCAGTTTGTCCTGAAGACCGTTGCGGAGGAAATGATGCGCTCCCGCTCGCGCTATTTCGATGAGCACGAGCATGAGATCCCCTGGGATTACATCGAGTTCATGCATTCCGCGATGCGGGCAATGGGTGGCAGCGGGCTTGCGCCTCGTGAGAACGGCAAAAAGAGCGACGAAGCCGAAAAGAGCCCGCCGATCGGATATCAGCTGCTCGCCGCGCAGATCGAGGCATTGTGCTGGGGTGACGTAGGAATGTATCACTGTCTTCCTGGCGGCGGGCTGGGCGCGGCAGCCGTCTCTGCAGCAGGAACGCCGGCACAAAAGGCAAAGTTCCTGGCACGCTTCAATGAGGACAAACCCACCTTTGCTGCCATGTGTATGACAGAGGCAGGTGCGGGCTCGGATAATTCCGCCATCCGCACACGGGCGGTGTTGGACGAGACGACCAGAGAGTGGATTCTCAACGGAGAAAAAATCTTCGTCACCGGCGGCGACAAATCGTTCACAGAATACGAAAAACTCGGTAAGGGCTTCATCGTCGTGTGGGCAACGATTGATCCAGGTGCAGGGCGCGCCGGACTCCGCGCCTTTGTGGTGGAAGGCGGGACGCCTGGTGTAAAGGTTGTCAAGCTGGAGCGCAAGATGGGAATTCGCGCCAGTGATACCGCTGCCATTTCTCTCGTGGAGGCACGCGTTCCGTATGATAATATCCTGGGCAGCCCCGTCGTCGAAAAAACAACAACCGGTTTCAAAGGCGCGATGGCGACGTTCGATGCCACCCGGCCCCTGGTTGCCGCATCGGGCGTCGGTGTGGCAAGAGCTGCTCTTGAATTCCTTAAGGAAAAGCTGACGGAAAACGGCGTCCAGATCCGCTACGGGCTGCCGCGCCAGAAGCTGACCTCCGTCGAGCGCGATGTGATCGAGATGGAGATCATGCTCAAGTCCGCCTGGCTGATGGTGATCAAGGCTGTCTGGATGGCGGACAACAAGAAGCCCAACGCCCTCGAGTCCTCGATGAGCAAGGTCAAAGCCGGGGATGTCTGCACGAAGATCACCCAGAAGGTCGTGGAGATCCTGGGTCCGCTCGGCTACAGCCGCGAGTTCCTGGCCGAGAAATGGTTCCGGGATGCCAAGATCACCGATATCTACGAGGGCACCGGCCAGATCAACCGGCTGGTGGTGGCGCGACAGATCCTGGGGTATAGCGGAAAAGAGTTAAGGTAATTATCCGATGGTCGAGTAGTCTGTTTTCCCGCAGTTCAACCGCGGGAAAACGGCGTATCGAGACCACTCGTACGTATCGATAGTAAACTTGGAACTGCTGGTTTCGATACGCCCGAGGAACACGGAGCTACTCAACCAGCGCGTAGGGAAGTAACCATGAAATATCACATCCACAAAGCAGTGGTGGTTGGCTCGGGGACGATGGGCGCGGCGATTACGGCGCACCTGGCAAATGCCGGCGTGCCTGTCACGTTGCTTGATATCGTGCCCCGGGATGCCCCGGCAGGCGATAAAGCCGCGCGGGACAAGATCGTGAACGAGGGCTGGGACCGCAACCTGAAAGCAAAACCCGCCAATCTGATGTCCGCGGATCTAAAAACGCTTGTGAAGCTCGGGAATCTGGAGGATGACTTCGGGGTTGTGGCCGAAGCGGACTGGGTCTGCGAAGCCATCGTCGAGAACCTGCAGATCAAGCAACAATTGATGGAGCGCATCGATGCGGTGCGCAAGCCCAATGGGGTCGTCACCACCAACACCTCGGGCATCCCCGTCGCTTCGATTGCCGAGGGACGCTCGCAGGGTTTCAGGGAGCACTTCTTCGGCACCCATTTCTTCAACCCGCCGAGATATCTGAAGCTATTGGAGATCATCCCCACGCCGGATACCGACCCTGATGCGATTGTGTTCTTCTCGTGGTTCGGCGAATATCGCCTGGGCAAGGGGATCGTGCTGTGTAAGGACACGCCGAACTTCATCGGCAATCGCGTCGCCTTTGGAACCGGCGCGTTCGCCCTGGACTTCATCCTGAAGAACGGTTACACCGTAGACGAAGTGGATGCGATCACCGGACCTCTGATCGGTCGCCCGAAGACGGCCACCTTCCGCCTGATCGATCTGGTCGGGCTGGACGTCTGGGACCATGTCGGGCGCAACCTCGCGCCGTTGATCCCCCACGATACTCTCGGGCAGGAATATCTCAGAGCCGAAGCGCCCGCCCGGTTAATGTCGGCGCTGCTCGAGCGCCAGTGGCTGGGCAACAAGACCCGGATCGGTTTCTACAAGGAAGAGCGCGGCGAGGATGGCAAGAGGGAGTTCTGGTCGCTAGACCTCCATACGCTGAAGCATGTGCCCCCGACCAAGCCGCGCTTTGACTCGGTCAAGAGGGCGAAGGATGTCGAAAGGCTTGGAGACAGGCTGGAGGTCTTGCTGTCCGCAGACGACAGGGCAGCCGATCTCGTCAGGGCGCTCACCTATCAGGGATTCCAGTATGCGTCCTCGATCATTCCCGAGGTTGCCGATACCGTAAAGCCGGTTGACGATGCCGTCCGCTGGGGCTTCATGCATGAGGCGGGACCCTTTGAAACCTGGGATATGCTTGGCGTGCGAGACACCGCCGAGCGGATGCAGGCTGCCGGATACCCCGCAGCGCCGTGGGTGGGGGACATGCTGGCAGCCGGGTTCGAGTCGTTCTACCAGTATGAGAGTGGCGAGAAGATCAGTGTGTACGATGTAGCCCAGCGGTCTTATCGCCCCCTTCAGCGACCCGAGGGCATGGTGGTTTTGAAACAACCGAAGGTGGTTGCGCAGAACTCGGGAGGGACGATTCATGATATCGGCA
>DAITPI010000230.1:0-7135 GCA_036833655.1 Anaerolineales bacterium
CGCGCCCCTGTTTTCGGGGGATTTTGTCAGCTTTCGTGATTTGCTAAAATTAGATCGACGCATAGCTACGCGGTGAATCATGATCAAGCCTGCAGTACACTCGAAAACCAAACTCTTCGTGGCAACACTGATCGCCAATTGCCTGCTCGCCTGGACGCTCCTGCCGTTCGTAATACCGCCTTTCCGAAGTTACTCGCCTTCCGAGCTCTTCGAAGTCCTTTTCTGGCAGAGCATTGCCGCAGTCGGATGGCCATTCGTGCTCTTCGGCGTTGTCATCAGCGTCCCTTTTGGCGCCAGGCTTACCCATATCGACTCCCTTTTCATCCTTATGTATCCCGCGATCCAATTCCTTTTCGTCCGATCTGCGATCTCAAAAACCCGGCGCCATTGGGAACTCATCCTTATGCATGTGTTGGTCACCCTCTCCTTCGCGGTCATTTGGTACTATGTCCTCAACGGATATGATTTCATGATAGGATAATCAGGAAAAATTCCAGGCACAAGTGAAGTAGCAACCGCAGCGAGCCTCCCCTCCGCCCAAACGCGGCCAGCTCCAGGCGTTCGGCGGCAAGATACAACATGTGCTAGAAGACTATTCGGGTTACGTAACAGGAGGATAGAATGCACGAACGTATGATGGATAGATCTACTCAGCCATCGGATCAGGATATGATCGACTGGATCGGGCAGCCCCTCGCAAACGAATGGATGGCCTTGCGACGCTTCCTGACAGAAACCTACGATATCATCCCCGTCTTCAATCCTGGTGGAAAAAAGTATGGTTGGAATTTGCAATACAGAATACGTGGACGCCCGCTCTGTGAAATGTACCCTGAACATGGCTCGTTCACTGCTCTGGTGATCCTGGGAACCGTAGAACTGGGGCAAGCTATGGACAGGATTGAGGTCTTTGGCTCTACCGTACAGCAGGCACTGGAGCAAACACCCAGATATCACGATGGCTGTTGGATGTACATCCGGGTGGCAGATCCTCGAACTTGTCTTCAGGATATTCAGGATATTGAGGAGCTTATTTTGATCAAAAGAAAACCCTTGAAGAAAAAGCTGCTGGCATCAGGATAGCTATCTGTCCAGCATGACGCCGCCCAGCACAGCACGTACCGCCATAAAGAAAAACAGATGGCACCGATGAGCACAACCATCTTAAGCATAGTATTGGGCATAGGCGGCATGCTGGGATGGGGAATTTACGACTTTCTAGGCGGCGTCTTTTCAAAACAGATCGGAGCTTTCAAAGCTTTGTTTTGGTCACAGTTGGCGGGCTTACTATCTATCCTTCTACTTGCCGTTGCTTTCAGAACAGAATTCAAGCTTCCCGGCCTGGCAATCGTATTGTCACCTATTGCCTCGATCGTCTATTCCGCCGGATATCTATTCTTCTTCAAGGGCTTTGAAAAAGGCAACGTATCCATCGTTGCTGCAACGATGAATCTATGGGCTGTGTTTACGATGTTCGTTGCTTATATTCTTATGGGACAACGCCTTACCCCAATCCAAAGCATGGGCGTCCTTATGATTATCTCCGGCGCAACGTTTGCCTCGATAGATTGGCGCAGCATGAAAAGTCAGAGATTTCAGTTATCCCGGGGCGTCAAGGAAGCCATCCTCGGCGCTTTCTTTTTTGGGATCTTTTGGAACATCAGCGAGCTGATTTCCGAAGAAATCGGGTGGCTGTTGACGACTCTCCTTGTGAAATTTGGAATTGCGATCTTCTTGTTCATCTTTGCGCTTGCCACAAAGCAAGAAGTTGGATCGATAAACAGCTCGACAAAGACAAACTATGTGATTCTATTCATGGGAATTGTTGAAGTTAGCGCCGTAGCACTCGTAAATTATGGATTGACAATTGGAGACGCCATATTGATTACACCCATCGCCTCCGCTCTGTCAATCGTGACAATTGCGCTGGCGGTTGTTTTCTTGAAAGATACGGTTTCGAAACTTCAAGGATTTGGAATCGTCATGGCAATCGCCGGCATCATCGCAACGGCGTTCTAGAATAGAATACGCCCAACGAAAACCCTTTCCATGGCACTCATCATCTTTGATTATGATGGCGTACTGGCAGACACGCTCGAAGATATGCTTCTGTTCGGTCAGGAGGCATGTAACAGACTGGGCATCAACCACTCGGTAACAAGAGATGACTTAAGCAATCTTGAAACGATGTCGTTTGCGTCCTACGCACGGGCGTGTGAAGTCCCGGAAGATCTTGTGGATGAGTTTGTCAGAATTTGCCTAAGCTCGTTTGCAGAAAAGCAATCGCCACCGGCAGTCTTCACCGGCTTGAGCGATGTCGTCAGATACCTGTCCCTGCGTCACGCGATTGCCGTTGTGACAACAAACTCGTCGCAAAATGTAAATGCTTTCCTCAGCAAGCACGGCCTGGACAGTTGCATCCACGCAGTTTACGGGGTCGATTCCTCCGGTTCCAAGGCACAGAAAATAGCAATGGCACAGAGTCGGCTCCTAGAAAACAGAAAGCAGGAACGAGTATTCATGGTCGGAGACTCCTTAAGTGATGTTCTTGCCGCAAAAGAGGCATCCGTTACCAGCATCGCCGTTACATGGGGGCATCAGAGCCCGGATTTACTGCTTCGAGGCAATCCTGATTTTGTAGCCAGCTCCCCTCCTGACCTCATAGAGATCATTGAGCAATCGGAGGCGAGAGCTGGATTCTGATGCCGACATTCAGGCAAACAGCTGCTCAACCCGGCATTCGAAGAAACAGAGGGAGAGTATTCGCGAGACGAAAACTACTGGCAAGCTAGCAGGTCAGCCCCCAGGGCATGCTAAAAGCTGTCAGCGATTTTGCTCTCTGCGCCGTCCGTCGTATCGCCCCCTCGCAGCAGGGCGGCGCAGAAGTTGCATGGATAGCGCCGCCGCGGACTGCGGCGTGAGCTGAGCCAGGAAAGACCTGGCGCGAAGAATACATCTATGAGGTATACCTGGAGGTAAATATGGGAACTATTGCAATTCACGGTTTTGGCCGCATCGGTCGTTCCGCCCTGCGAGTGGCGCTGCGAGAAGGTTTGTTCGTGCCCGCTTCGATCTCGGACATCAAGGACCCTGCCACCCTGGCAGCCCTGTTCGAGGTGGATACCAATTACGGGCGTTGGAATGAGGAAGTGAAAGCCAGTGGAGATCAATTCGTCATCGGCGATCGACAGATCCGTTTCGTGGATACAAGCCAATCCCTCCCTGACTGGTCGGCGCTGGGCGTCGAGCTGGTGATCGACTGTACAGGTCGAGCCACAACGAGGGCCGGCGCCCAGGCGCACCTCGACCGGGGTGCAAAGCGGGTGCTCATCAGCGCTGCCAGCAAAACCCTGCAGGACTGCGATGCCGTGCTCCTGCCCGGCGTCAACCTCGAAAGCTACGATCCGGAAAAGCACAAAATTGTCAGCATGGCGAGCTGCACGACGAATGCCCTGGCGCCGGTGGTCAAAGTGCTGATCGAAAACTTTGGCATCAAGACAGGCTTCTTCTCCACCGTCCATGCCTACACCAACACGCAGTCCCTGACCGATCAGCCCATGCGGGACCGGCGAGACTCCTGGGCGGCCGCGGAGAACATCATACCCTCGTCATCCGGCGCGGCAAAGGCCCTGAAATTTATCTGGCCCGACCTGCAGATCACTGGCAAAGCCTATCGCGTCCCTGTACGAACGGGCAGCATTGCAGAGCTCAACGTCATTCTCGAGCGCGCCACCAGCGCCGACGAGATCAAGGATATTTTCCGGAAAGCTGCCAGCACGGGACCACTCCAGGGCATCATGGGCGTCCTGGAGGCCGAATGGACATCGGCGCGTATCGTCGGAGACCCTCACTCCTCCATCGTCGACCTGCCGCTGGTCCAGGTGCTCGACGGTACGCTTGTCTCGATTGCAGCCTGGTATGACAATGAGATGGGGTTCTCGACCCGTCTTGCAGAAACCGCGAGGCGATTAGCAGGGTAGTCACATATGCATGAAGCGGCGAACGGAAGGAACGGCGTTTGAAGTCGAACAAACTATGTCGACATAGCGAACTTTTACTATAACGTGAGATCCTGTTCTCGCAAGATTGCCGTCTGAATGACAGGCGACATGAATGTGGCGCCACAAGATCGGCGTTTTGCCATGCCAGATTCGATTTTCAAAGGAAAGGATGTCGCCACTACGGAGTTCGGCTGCGCCGGGACGGCGCCGGGAGCATGTTGGCATCACGATACTGTTAAATAAACAAAGAAGCGAGGCGCCCACTCCATCAGCCAGCGCCTCGCTTCTCCGATTTTTGTTAGAAGTTATGCTACCGTAATGCTCTCGTCGAGGTACACATCCTGGATGGTGTTGAGCAGCTTGACGCCCTCTGCCATCGGGCGCTGGAAAGCTTTGCGCCCGGAGATCAGGCCCGTGCCGCCGGCGCGCTTATTGATGACCGCGGTCGCCGCGGCTTCGGCGAAGTCGTTCTCCCCGGAGGCGCCGCCGCTGTTGATCAGACCGATGCGGCCCATGTAGCAGTTCGCCACCTGGTAGCGGCACAGATCGATCGGGTGATCGCTGCTCAGCTCGCTGTACATGCGCTTGTCGTACTTGCCGTACGAGACGCCGTTGGCGTTGAGCGCGACATAACCGCCGTTGTTCTCGGGCAGCTTCTGCTTGATGATATCCGCCTGAATGGTGACGCCGAGGTGGTTCGCCTGCCCCGTCAGATCGGCAGATACATGATAGTCCTTATCGGCTTTGAAGGCTTTGTTGCGGGTGTAGCACCACAGGATGGTCGCCAGGCCCAGCTCATGCGCCAGGGCAAAAGCTTCGGCGATCTCGATCAGCTCGCGGTGGGAGTCGTCCGAGCCGAAATAGATGGTCGCGCCGACCGCGGCCGCGCCCATGTCGTGCGCCTGCTCCACAGTGCCGAACAGGATCTGCTCGAAGCTGTTCGGGTAGGTCATCAGCTCGTTGTGGTTGATCTTGACGATGAAAGGGATCTTGTGAGCGTATTTGCGCGCCACTATGCCCAGCACGCCGAACGTCGAGGCGACGGCATTGCAGCCGCCCTCGATTGCGAGCCGGACGATGTTCTCGGGATCGAAGTAGTCGGGGTTCTTGGCGAAGCTGGCGCCGCCCGAGTGCTCGATACCCTGATCCACGGGCAGGATGGAGAGGTAGCCCGTGCCCCCGAGCCGCCCGTTGTTGTACATCCACGCCAGGTTGCCGAGCACGCGGTTGTTGCGGTCGGACTGCATGAAGACGCGGTCGACGAAATCCGGACCGGGCAGATGCAGGCGTTCTCGTGGGATTTTGGGAGAGTCGAACCCGAGCAGGGTCTCGGCTTTATCGCCCAGTAGCGTTTGGATATCATTTGACATGGTGGTGACCATTTTCTTCCTCCTTGCCCGGAACGCTCTCTGGCGACCGGGCGGTTTGATTTCTTCCTCGCGGGGCGAGGGAAGTTGATTTTGTTGTTTAAATCTACCTTTCTTGATTATAACCCTCATCTCAGGCTATAATGGAGCCGTGCGACGCATTGCTCGAGGACACGTATATCATCGTAGCGCAACAGCGCCATCTTTGCTACGCTTCGACAGGAGACACAAATGGACGAATTCTTTGAGAAAGTAAAGAGCCAGCAGGATCCCTTCAAGCGGCTCGCCGCCATGATCCCCGGCTTTGGGGGCTACATCGAACGACAGAACCGGCGCGATGCCGATAAGCTCCTACGCGAGACCGTTGCCCGGCGGTTCGACGAGCAGTGGCAGCGGGCGTCGCAACTGCAGGTCGATATGGTCAGCCAGGGCCTGATCCAGTACGTGGACGATATGGAGAAGGCAGCACTCAAGCTCCGCACGTTCATCGACAAGATCACCACCGCCCCGCGCGGCTATTCCGGCCTGTTCGACGCGGTGAAGATCAACGAGAAAGAGCTCGAAGCGATCTACCAGTACGATGCGGCGTTCTTCGACCTTGCCGAGCAGGTGGGGCGGGCGGTCGACAATGTAGAAGCCAGCCTTGGCGACGAGACCGCAATACCTGCCGCGATCCGCAACCTGATCTCGCTTGCCCGGACGGCTGTCGAGACCTACAACCGGCGAATGGAAGTCGTTGTCGGAGATGGAAAATAATTGGTAGGGGCACGGCATGCCGTGCCCCTACGGGTTTTGATATGTGGAAACAGTACATCAACGCAACCACAACTGAAGAAGTGCTCCAGGCGCTGTCGGAGCATGGCGAAAAAGCCCGCGTCGTGGCGGGCGCCACCGATCTGATCCTCGAGCTGGAACGCGGCGTACGACGGGGCATCGATACGCTGATCGACGTCACTCGCATCCCCAACCTGGACCACATCACCATTGACGAAGACAACGTCATTCATCTCGGTCCGCTGGTGACCCACAACCACTGCGTGGAGTCCAGGCTGATCCGCGCCCGGGCCTATCCCCTGGCACGCGCCGCCTGGGAAGTGGGCGCGCCGCAGATCCGCAACCGCGGCACGATCGCGGGCAACCTGATCACCGCCTCCCCCGCCAACGACACGATCACGCCGCTGATGGCGCTGGATGCTTCCGTGACCCTGCAATCGGTGCGAGGCTCACGGACCGTGATGCTCAGGGATTTCTACACCGGGGTGCGCAGGACGGTGATGCAGCCGGACGAGATGCTGGTGGATATCTCCTTCCCGGCGATGGCGCCGACCGCACACGGGACATTCATCAAGCTGGCACTCCGCCGCGCCCAGGCGATCTCCGTCATCGATGTGGCGGTTGTCCTGGATATCACCACGACGCCCAGCGCAGGCTTTCAAACGGGTGCAATCCGCTCGGCTGCGATTGCCCTGGGAGCCGTCGCCCCGACGATCATTCGCGCCCCACAAGCGGAAGCCTATCTCGTCGGCAAGCTGCTCACGGACGAGGTCCTCGAGGAGACCGCCCGCCTGACGATGGAGTCGTGCAAAACGATCGTCGATATTCGCGGCTTGGCCACCTATCGCCATGGCCTGCAGGTACTGGGAGTACTGACCGACAAGCCCCGGCAGAGGGCTCGTGAGCGGCTTGCTCAGAAGTGTCCCGCCGATCGCGAGTACGGCGGTACAGAACAGCACGCCGGACAGCAGTTCGTCGCGCTGTCGACGCATG
>DAITPI010000231.1:0-7130 GCA_036833655.1 Anaerolineales bacterium
CTCGGCCAGCGCGACGATGCACCCGCCGAAGCCGCCGATCAAAAACGTTTTTATCCGCACCAATTTCAGATCCAGGTTCGAGCCGCCTTCGGCGTAGGAAAAGATCTGGTCGGGGTTGTAATGCGGGTCGTGATTGCCCGGCACGTACAAAAGGGGCACGTTCAAAAGGGTGACCAGATCTTCCAGATAGGGATACGGCAGGTCTCCACATCCTATGATCAATTCGACGTCGCTGAAATGCCCGCTGTTACTCAGGCTGTAGAGTCGTTCCACGACTTCGTCACTGACCGCAAGGATCTTCACAAGTAAATTGTGCCTTAGAACAGAGTTCCCGGCAAGGGATTCCTGTCAAATGTGTACAAATTCATACGAAAATGGGAAAAGACGCTTTTAGATGGTTGTCAAACAACCGACAGCAAACTATAATTTATCGAATAGGAGAAATTCTCTGGAAACAAGAATATTCCCTGAATTGTCAGATGATCGGGGCGATCAAGGTTCATCCACTCCCCGCCAACTTCAAGCAGGCATCACGCTTGCCAATCGTTATGCGATTCAGGAAGTGATCGGCATCGGCGGCATGGGGTCGGTCTATCGCGCTCGCGATATGCACTTCCCCAACGTGACCAAACTGGTGGCGGTGAAAGAAATGATCAACACCGCTCCCGATCCGCTGGTGCGCGAAACCATCGTCCAGAATTTCGAGCGGGAAGCCAATCTGCTTGCTACACTCCACCACCCCTCGATCCCCCGCATTTACGATTATTTTACCGTCGAAAGCCGGTCTTACCTGGTCCTGGAGTTCATCCATGGCAAGGATCTCGAGGCGATCATCAACGAGACGCCCGGTTTCCTGCCCGAACACCAGGTGCTGAGCTGGGCGATCGAGCTGTGCGATGTGCTGGATTATCTACACAAGCACAAGCCTGACCCCATCATCTTCCGGGACATGAAGCCCTCGAATGTGATGGTCAATCACAGCGGCGATGTGATGCTGGTCGATTTTGGGATCGCCAAAACGTTCCAATCCGGTATCAAGGGCACGATGATCGGCACCGAGGGTTATTCGCCGCCCGAGCAGTACCGCGGTGAAGCCACTCCCTCCGCCGATATCTATGCCCTGGGTGCGACCATTCACCATGCCCTCTCGCGCCGCGACCCGCGTTTGGAGCCTCCGTTCTCTTTCTCTGAGCGCCCCCTGCGCCGCATCAATCCGAACGTCTCCACCGAAATGGAAGCCGTAGTCAACATGGCGCTGGAGTACAATCCGGAAAGCCGCTTCAAGACGGCAGCCGACATGAAACAGGCGCTGATGGTCGTGGCGCGCAAGACCGGGGCACTGATCTCTGTCACGCCGCATACCGGTCCCATGTCTACGGGCGGGATCAAGCCTCTCTGGTCTTTCAAATGTGAAGATGAGATCCGGGGCACACCCATGATCTCCCAGGGGCTACTCTACATCGGTTCCTACGATAACAACCTGTACGCCCTCAATGCCGCGGATGGGAAATTCCAGTGGAAGTATCCCAGCGATGGCGGCATTGTAACGCGACCGGTCTTCTTCGACGGCAATATCTATTTTGGCTCGGAAGACAAACGGCTGCATGTGGTGAGCGCCCGGGCAGGCAAGGTGGTGTGGACCTATTACACGAATGGTCCCGTCCGTTCATCGCCGCGGATCGCCGAAGGTCATGTATTCTTTGGCTCGGATGACAGTCATATCCATGCGGTCAACCTGAATACAGGGCGTGTTGCCTGGCGGTTCGAGACTGCCGATGCCGTCCGTGCGACGCCATTTGTGGTCCGTGAGCTGGTTTACGCGGGTTGTGAGAGCGGCGACTACTACGCGATCGATTTCCGCGGAGATCTCAAATGGCGTTTCCGCGCCAAGCGCGCCATCACCTCGTCCACGATCGGAACCGAGCAGGCGCTGTACTTTTCTTCCCTGGACAGCACCGTGTACGCCCTCGACCCGAGGAATGGCTGGGTGCTCTGGCGCTTCCGCCTGGGCAAGCCCTCGATTAGCACCCCGACCATGGTGGAAGATCTGCTCTTTGTTGGCGCTTCCGATGGGTTCATCTATGCCATCGAGAGCAAGAGCTCCAAGGAAGTCTGGCGTTTCCGGACCGAGCACCAGGTCAATGGCTCCCCGGTTGTTTACAAAGATTCGCTCTATTGCGGCTCCGTGGACGGTAATCTGTATTGCCTCGAATACCGTACGGGTCGCCTGCGCTGGAAGTTCGGCACTGGGGGTGCCATCACGGGTACACCGCTGGCTTATGATGATGTGGTGTACATCGGCTCCACCGATCACCAGATCTACGCCCTGCTTGCCTGAGAAGGAGTTCTTGTGGATAAATTTTTCAACTGGTTATTTGGCAATAAGAAAAACTCAGCCAGTGCCCAGGATATCGCCAACACGGCGCCGCTCTCCGAGCAGCAGATCCAGGCCATTGTCAATAATCAGAACCCTCGCTTTGATCTTCAGCAGCTCATTTCCGGCTGCGGACAGTCTGTGGGAAAGCAGCGAGAGTTGAACGAAGACAGCTTGCTGGCAATCACGGCGACCATGGCGGGCAATAGCGGAAACCTGCCGTTTGGCTTGTATATTGTTGCCGATGGCATGGGCGGTCACCAGTTTGGCGAGGTGGCAAGCAACGCCGCGATCCGAACTGTGGCGGGGTATGTGCTGCGCAAGTTCCATCCCTACCTGTTCCACATCAAAGCCGACACAATGGACGAATCGTTCCAGGAGATCATGCAGGCGGCAGTGGCAGAGGCGCAGCGCGCCATCCAGCGCGAAGCGCCCGGGAGTGGCACCACATTGACGGCAGCGCTCGTGCTCGGCCAGCAGATCACTTTGGCTCACGTGGGGGATAGCCGCGCTTACTTCATCTACCCGGACGGGCGGATCGAGTCCCTGACGCGCGACCATTCTTTGGTCAAACGCCTCGAGGAGCTCGGTCACATTACGCCGGATGAGGCGGTCAACTATCCGCACCGGAATGTCTTGTACCGGGCGCTGGGCCAGGGTGAAATCCTCGACGCGGATATTTTCACTGTGGGCTTTCCGCAGCCCGGTTATTTGATGATTTGCAGCGACGGTCTCTGGGGCGTCCTTACGGAGGAGGACCTGGTCCGCTCCATCAATGAGGCGTCGAGCCTGCAACGCGCCTGTCAAAACCTGGTCAATGCAGCCAATGCCGCGGGGGGGCCCGACAATATCAGTGTAGTCCTTGTTCAGCTGATCGGATAATTTATGTCGCCCACGCAGGATTACTATGCTATGCTCGGTGTAGCACGGGATGCCTCGCAGGACGAGATCAAGCGCGCCTATTTTGAAGCCGCGCAGAAGCTGCACCCCGATAAGAACACGGCAGCCGGCGAGACCGAGCTCTTTCTGGGGGTACAACAAGCCTACGAGGTGCTATCCAATCCCCAGCGCCGCGCTCAGTACGACGCCACGCTGCCACCTGAAGAGAAGCTCTCCCTTCCCTACCTCCATAAGATTCTCTACAGCCGTCCGAATCTGGTCCGGCTGGACGAACCGCAAATGCTCTACATCATCCTGGACCTGGAGCCACCCGCAGAAGCGCGCCAGGCGCCCGCCCCGGCGTTGAACGTCTGCCTGGTGCTGGACCGTTCTACCTCTATGCAGGGCGAAAAAATGGACATGGTCAAGGCGACAGCCATCCAGGTGTTGCGCAACCTGCGCCCGCAGGATATCTTGAGCGTGGTGACCTTCAGCGACCGGGCGGAGGTGATCATCCCTGCCGCCTATCACCAGGACAGAGCGCGGTCGGAAGCCAGGGTCCAGATGATCCAGCCCTCCGGCGCGACGGAAATCTACCAGGGGCTCGAAGCTGGGGTCAAGGAAGTGATGCGCAGCCTAGATTCCAGGCGCATCAATCACATCATCCTGCTTACTGACGGCCAGACGTATGGCGATGAGCAGCAGTGTCTTGCCCTGGCATCGAAGTTGGCGGAGCATGGGATCGGCATCAGCGGGATGGGGATCGGGCAAGAATGGAACGATATCTTCCTGGACGTGCTCTCTACCCGGACCGGGGGCAGTAGCGCCTACATTGCCCAGCCACAGGATATCAAGCGCCTGCTGCTGGAAAAATTCAACGCCCTGGCGAAGTCTTATGCCGAGGATGTGACCCTGGATACCAGCTTTCTCGAGGGAATCGAGCTTAGTTATGCCTTCCGTCTGCAGCCCGATCCATCTCCAATCGCGCTGGGCGAAGACACCCTCCACCTGGGGCCAATATTGCAGGATACCTCCACTCAGGTAATTTTCGAGTACATTATTCATCCAAAAGCGGTAAAATCAGAGGCGCTTACAGTACTGGACGGTACTCTCAAAGTGGCGATTGCCTCCCAGGTGATGCCTGTCCCTCCGCTGCGGATGCGGCTCAGGCGACCGGTTTCCGACTCCCCCGAGGCGGAGCCACCTCCTCCACAAATCGTCCAGGCTTTATCGCGACTGATGCTCTATCGAATGCAGGAACGCGCCCGAAAAGATATCCAGAAAGGGAATATCGACAGCGCTACACGCCACCTTCAAACCCTTGCCTCCAACCTGCTGACCCAGGGCGAGCGCAGCCTCGCGCAGACCATTCTCCTGGAGGTAGAGCATTTGCAAAAGCAAAATACCCTTACAATTGAGGGAAGTAAGAAAATTAAGTACGGCACGCGATCCTTAGTAAATGCACCGTCCAACAAGGAGAGGATCTCATGATCATTTGCACAAATTGCCAGTATAAGAATGTGACCGGAGCACTGTACTGTGCGGAGTGTGGGGCGCAGCTCGATGGAGTCGATACCCTGATCACGCAGGCGATCACCGATGAGCAGATCGCCGAGGAATTGAACAGGAAAACCAACCGCCCGGAGCCGGCCACCACCCCTGCCAACAGTTGGATCTCCCTACACCTGATGGATAGTGGCAAAATTCTGCCGCTTGCCTCCCGGAACGAGTTCACTCTCGGGCGTTTGAGCGAAGGCCAGCCGATCATGCCGGATATCGATCTGACGCCCTACCAGGCTTATGCCTCGGGCGTCTCCCGCCTGCATGCTGTGGTCAAGCGGGATTCCAATCGTGTGCTGGTGATGGACCTTGGCTCCTCCAACGGGACTTACGTCAACGGGCGCCGGATCAACCCGCACGTGGAAGAGGCGCTTAGCCACGGCGACATTGTCGCGCTGGGCAAGCTCAAGATCCAGGTCCTGCTGCGGAATATATAGTTGTGCCGTTCTGCTGGAAAGGTATTGAAATGGCTTATTCCGTCATTTTGCACATTCCGGGGGAACCGTCGGTTCTAGGCGAACTGGAAGAATTGCCAAAACCATCTGACACCCTGATCATCGTTTCCAATCCCCGCCTGCGTGACGGCAAGGATATTCACTACCTGGAACAAAATGTGGTCAAGGTGATTTGGCCCGTGGAAAAACTGACTCTCATCGAGGTTCTGGAGAGTGAAGAGGAAGACCGCTTGATTGGTTTTGTGAGGGAATGATTTATGCCTGAAGAGTTCGACCGCCGCCGTATCCTTGTGGTGGATGATGAGGAGCGCATGGTGCGTTTTATCCGCATGAACCTGGAGCACGACGGTTTCCAGGTCTCGGAGGCATTCAATGGGAAACAGGCGATCCAGAAGCTACGGGATGTAACGCCCGACCTGATCCTTCTGGATGTGATGATGCCCGACCTGGATGGCTTTGAGGTGTTGGAGACCATTCGTGAGGGCAGCAATGTGCCGGTCATTATGCTGACGGCAAAAGGGGAGGAGGACGACCGCGTGCGGGGCCTCGAGCTGGGCGCCGACGATTACATCACCAAGCCCTTCAGCCCGCGCGAGCTGGTCAGCCGGGTCAAGGCGGTCATCCGCCGGACGGAGGGCGCCAGCGGCTCGATGCACGACATCATCGAGGTGGACGACCGGCTCAAGATCGACTTCGATCGCCGCGAGGTCTGGCTGGAGGGCAAGCTCGTCAAGCTGCGGCCCACAGAATATCGCCTGCTCTACCATCTCGTACAGAATGCGGGCTGGGTAGTGACCCATGACCAGCTGCTGGTCAAGGTCTGGGGCTACGAATATCGCGATGAGCCGCATTACGTCCGGCTCTATATCAATTATCTGCGCCAGAAGCTGGAGAAGGATCCGGCGAACCCGAAGTACATCCTCACCGAGCGAGGCGTCGGCTACCGCTTTGTTGATTACAAGAGACAGAAGGCAGAATCGAAGTAGCCTTTCCGCCTTTCGATGCACTTCCCGAGATACAGCAGGGAATCTCGTCCGTCTGCAATAATCCAAACTTAGCTAACGATTAACGAACTCTGACGAAATTTTTATGAGAAGCTTGCGTTGTTTTAACGCAGGCTTCTTATATTAAGGTCGTCAAACAAAAACCTATACTCTAAGGAGGTTGCTATGTCTAACCTAACTCGTTGGGAGCCTGTGCGCGAAATGATGACCCTGCGCGAGGCTATGGACCGCCTGTTCGACGATGCGTTCACACGACCGATCAACCTCAGGGATGGCGGCTGGACTTCGCCTGCGATTGATATGTATCAAACCGATGACGAAGTCGTGGTCCGTGCTGCTCTGCCGGGCTTCAAAGCCGATGAGGTGCAGATCAATGTGACCGGCGATGTGCTCACCCTGCGTGGCGAGCTGAAGCAGGAAGAGGAAAAGAAGGAGCGCGCCTGGCACATGCGTGAACAACGCTGGAGCTCGTTCGAGCGCTCGATCAGCCTGCCTACCGAGGTGAAAGCCGATAGCGCCGTCGCTGACTTCGAGAACGGCATCCTTACCATCACCCTGCCAAAGGCAGAAGAGGTCAAGCCCAAGACGATCACTGTCAAAGCGAAATAAGCTTCAAGGAGACGGTCACTTTGCAGCGCAGAGTGACCGTCTCCTCGTAACCGGAAAGACGTCGGGTGAGGAAGCGTCTCAAAACGGGGTCAAACTGTGGCTTTGTGAGCTGCGGATAGGCGTTTGTCCCGACAAAATGCTCTGCGTTGCACTTAATTTCAGTAGATCACAGATCTTAAGAATACCCGAAAAACAGGGGTGCGGGCGTACGCCCGCACCCCTGTTTTTCGGGCTTCTCCCAGCTATTTC